>NZ_JAYGQU010000005.1:0-123122 GCF_035012985.1 Polynucleobacter sp. MG-28-Ekke-A2
ACCCGCTTAAGACCGCCTGACTTTAGAAACTCTTTAACTACCTTTAGCTTGAACTGCTTGCTGTACTTGCTCATAAAACAAAACCCCCTTGGTTGGACATAGCGTCCAACTTTTGGGGGTCAGTTCAGAGGGTGGCTTTTGAAATGCTGTAATTTTTTAAATTACATGCCGCGGTAAGCGCCGTCAAAATCATAGTGACGAGCAGGCTTGTCTTGGCTTGGTTTGCTTTCAGAAAAAAGCTGGTTAATCATATTCAATAAAACAGTCATTTGAATCTCCTTAAGGGTTAGTACCTAGATTATAACCCTAATACTATTGCGGTGCAACAGGCCAAAAAAACAGGAAAAAGTGTAGTAAGTCTCTGTTTTTGTAGGGAATTATCTCAATTTAGGGGGAATGCCCCAGTGACACCTGCCGAACTGGGATTGGCGTGGCAAATCCTTTTTAGCGGAAGCGATCTAGCAGCTTTTTACTAACTTTATCCAAGTGCGTAGAGTCTTTGATGAGAAATTGCAGTCCGTTGGAATCGGCAATAAGCAATGTATTGCCAGCAATTCGACGAATATCTTCCTCACCCTTGAGGCGAATTCGTGTTGGACCTCGATCCGTTTCGATATCCCAAATACTAGGAGTGGCGAACGTAGAAACCTTAGCGATCTTCTCAATGACTGGCATGAACTCGCGCTCCGCCAGTTCTTCCTCGATCAATCCAAGTTCTGCTTCAGAAATAGCGGTGACATCCGGGAACCAACAAAGCTCTTTTCCAGATTGATTCATGATGCCAATACCCGCAGCAGGCGCGGTAATTGGAAAAGCTCTGACAGGATGAACGCCAATGTGTCGCTCACCTTTGTTGTCGATAAAGACTAGACGGCCTAGCGCATCACGCTCTAACTGATGAGTCTGACTCATACTCCACCCCCAATGTGCTTAGCTACTTCTTCCAGTTTTTCTTCTTGCTCTTCTTCCAGACTTTCACCAATAGCACCGCCTTCAACGAGCTCTGCAGCATGACGCAGCTGGGCTTGATACAGGGTGTAATACGCGCCCCGGGCTTCCATCAGCTGATCGTGAGAGCCTATTTCCACAATCTCACCTTTATCTAGAACCACTAAGCGATCTGCTTTTCTTAAGGTGGAGAGGCGATGGGCGATTGCAATCGTAGTGCGGCCCTTAACCAGGTTATCCAAAGCACGCTGAATTTCTTTTTCAGTAGTGGTGTCAACCGATGATGTTGCTTCATCCAGGATCAAAATACTTGGATTAATCAGCAATGCACGAGCAATGGATATGCGCTGACGTTCGCCACCAGAAAGTGATTGACCGCGCTCCCCTACTAAGGAGTCATAACCTAAAGGAAGGCGAAGAATAAATTCATGGGCATGAGCGGCGCGTGCTGCCTCAATAATTTCTTCGCGAGTTGCATCTGGTTTGCCATAAGCAATATTTTCAGCAATCGTGCCAAAGAATAAGAACGGCTCTTGCAATACCAGACCAATACGTTTGCGATAGTCGGCAATGCCGATGCTGCGAATATCACGCCCATCCAATGAAATTGCACCAGAACTCACATCATAGAAGCGGCAAATCAAGTTCACCAAAGTACTCTTACCGGAACCACTGTGCCCCACTAAGCCAATCATTTCACCAGGGGCAATATCCAAATCAATGCCTTTGGAGACAGCACGGTTACCGTAGCGGAAACCTACGCCACGTAAAGAGATGCGACCCTTAACCTCACCTAGAGGCGCTGGATTAATCGGCTCCGGAACGCTAGAGACGTGATCCAAGATATCAAAGATGCGCTTAGCGCCAGCAGCCGCTTTCTGCGTATGAGAAACAATGCGACTCATGGAATCTAAGCGGATATAAAAACGTCCAATGTATGCCAAGAAAGCAATCAAAACACCAACAGAAATTTTCTGGTGCGCAACTTGCCAGATACCAAAACCCCACACCACTAGTAGACCGGTTTCAGTTAGCAAGGTTACCGTAGGAGAAAATAATCCCCATACGCGATTCACGCGATCATTGATTTGTAGATTATGTTTATTAGAATCCACGAAGCGCTTCAGCTCGCGATCCTCTTGGGCAAAGGCTTTGACTACCCGAATGCCTGGAATAGTGTCCGCCAAAATATTAGTTACTTCAGACCAGATGCGATCAATCTTTTCAAAACCAAAACGCAAACGATCGCGCACTATATGAATCATCCAAACAATGAATGGCAATGGTGCCAAGGTAACTAAGGCCAGCAAAGGATCAATGGATACCAGGATGGCCGCGGTCATGGTGATCATCAACACATCGGTAGCAAAGTCCAGCGCGTATAAGGAGAGGAAAACGCAAATACGATCGGTCTCAGCGCCAATGCGGGCAATCAAGTCACCAGTTCTCTTGCCGCCAAAGTATTCCAGCGAAAGTTTGAGTAGGTGCTCGAAAGTAGTATTGCGTAAATCAGCACCAATGCGCTCACTCACCAATGCAAGTAAATAGGTCTTCCACCAACCCAGACCCCAAGCAACAATTGCAGCGCCAAACAATGCCAACAGATACATGCTGGCCAAATGAAAATCAATAGGATTGCCGCGCTCATATGGAATCAACACATGATCCATTAATGGCATAGTGAGGTAAGGCGGAATTAAAGTCGCACCCGTAGATAGCAGGGTCAATACAAATCCCAGCAACAATTGTTTCTTGTAGGGCCGTGCAAAACGCCAGAGTTTAAATAGCGTCCAAGTAGATGGCGGTGCATCGTCCTCAGGATCACAAGTCGGACAAGAATCCGAATTCGCGGGCTTAGGACTTAAGCAAACTGGGCAAACTTGCTTGTCATACTCGCTGACCTCACCATTGCTAACTTCTTCACCACGAGTTAATTGCTTAAAACTGGACTGGAAGCGAAGCGCTTGGGGATTAACCGCCAAGGTGAAATTCCAGGAACTCAGCAATTTATCGGGGGTTTCTAGGCGTAGATGCCCTACTCCAGCATGATCACCGTGGATTAAATGGGTGTTTTTCTCCAACTTCCAGGAGTGAAATACCTTGCCGTCCATCCAAAATAGACCTTGTTCGTTGAGCAAAAGCAGGCTTTTTTCAAAGCGTAAATCGGCGCCTAAATCGAGCTCAACCCACGCTAACAGGGCTTCGGGGCTCTTTATCGGGGAAGTTTCAGCCTCCAAAATAGCCAGCCAATAGCTAGGTAGCACAGGGGCAAAAGGTAGGATTTGTGGCTTCATTGACCTTAAAAGTATAGTGGAGCTGAATTTTTTAGATTTATTGCTCCTGTCAACTTTAGAGGGTCAAAAGCCGTTAAATTGTCTAAGTAGGCCCTTTTATGAATTTTTGTCAATTTTGTGAGTTTTTCAAATAACTATTAGAAACAGAGAGACTGTCTGACGCGTCAACGCCAAAAGCTGGCGCCGACCATCGCAACACTGCATATGCCCCAATTACTAGATAAATCCATCGAGATTCTGAGCGTTAAGCATCTCCGTGGTCCCAATATGTGGACTTACCATCCCGTAATTGAGGTTTGGCTCGATATTGGCGATTTAGAGGACTACCCCTCTAACCTGATTCCCGGCTTTTATGACCGCCTAGTAAAAGCCCTTCCAAGTCTCGTTGAACATCGCTGTAGTTATGGTGAAACCGGCGGCTTCCTGAAACGCGTTGAAGAAGGCACATGGCCTGCACATATTATGGAGCACCTCACGCTTGAACTACAAAATTTAGCCGGCATACCTGGCGGCTTTGGTAAAGCACGTGACGGCGATAGGCGCGGTGTTTACAAAGTGATGGTTAGCGCAATAAATGAGGAGGTCACACTCACCGCCCTCAAATATGCGCGTGATCTTTATTTGGCCATAGCGCAAGACAATGCTGACTGCGTTGCTCTGGTGCAAACCATCATCGAAAATTTACGTGATCTTGGCGATGATCTTTTGCTGGGTCCAAGTACAGCATGCATTGTGAATGCAGCTGAAGAGCGCGGCATTCCATCAATTCGTTTATCTGAAGGCAACCTGGTTCAACTGGGTTACGGCGCTAAACAACGCCGCATCTGGACAGCAGAGACCGATCAAACAAGCGCAATAGCTGAAACCATTTCTCGCGATAAGGATTTAACTAAGAGCTTGCTATGTAGCGCTGGAGTTCCAACGCCTGAGGGCAGAACTGTTACCAGCCCTGATGATGCCTGGGAAGCGGCGCAAGATATTGGCTTACCTGTAGTGGTTAAGCCGATCGATGGCAATCATGGCCGCGGTGTATTTATCAATCTCTATACCCAACAAGAAATTGAAGCCGCTTACGCTGTTGCGATTGATGAAGGTAGCGAAGTATTAGTTGAGCGTCATATTGTTGGTGATGAGCATCGCTTACTAGTTGTAGGCAACAAAGTAGTTGCTGCGGCAAAAGGTGAAACCGTATGGGTCACTGGTGATGGCAAACATACCGTTCATGAGCTCATTCAAATACAGATTAATTCTGATCCCCGTCGCGGCACTGCGGAAGAACATCCTCTTAATCCTGTGCGCATAGATTCTGCAGTAGAGCTCGAGCTGGCACGTCAACAATTAAAGGGTGATAGTGTTCCTGCAATAGATCACAAAGTACTCATTCAGAGCAACGGCAACGTGGCATTTGACGTCACTGATTCAATTCATCCTGATGTTGCCAGTCAAGTAGCCTTAGCTGCTCGTGTCGTTGGTCTTGAAATTGCTGGCGTTGATTTAGTGGCTCAGGACATTAGCAAACCATTGGCAGATCAAAACGCTGCCATTGTTGAAGTCAATGCTGGTCCTGGCCTGCTGATGCATCTAAAGCCTGCCAGCGGCAAACCACAACCCGTTGGCAAAGAGATAGCAAATCACCTCTTCCCGCCTGGAGTGGATTTCCGCATTCCAGTAGTTGGCGTCTGTGGTGAACGAGGCAAAACCCCTGTCGCCGAAATGATTGCCCATTTCTTACGCTTAACTAATGTGTATGTTGGACTGTCTTGCAGTAAAGGATTGTTTTTCGGCAACCGCGCCATTCCCAATTCCAATGCATCGAATTGGGAAAATGCCCGACGCACTCTTCTGAATCGTGCAGTAGAAGCGGTGGTGATTGAGAACAATCATTTGTCAATGTTGATTGAAGGCTTAGCTTACGATCGTTGCCAAGTTGGCGTAGTTCTCAATGTCGATCCAACAGCCAACTTCCCGCAGTACGCTATTTACGATGAAGATCAAGTCTTTAGTGTCGTTCGTACTCAAGTTGATGTCGTTCTTCCAACAGGCGTTGCCGTACTCAATGCCGATGACCTAATGTGTGTGCAAATGGCCGAGCTTTGTGATGGTCAGGTGATTTTCTTTACTGAGAATTCGGACTCTGAGATTGTCAAAGCCCACTTAACAAACGGTGGTCGTGCCGTTGTCATTGGTAAACAGCAAATTACCTTGAAGTCTGGAATGCTGGATCAGAAATCTATTCCTGTGCCGCATCACTCAGAAGCCAACCACTCTACTCCTTGGAAAACCATGAATTTAGGTGCAGCTATAGCAGCAGCCTGGGCTCTGGAAATTCCATTTAACGTTATCGAAGCAGGCGCAGAAACATTCGTGCCTGACGCCACTACTGCTACAGGGGCTTAATTGGAAATTACCCGTATTCGCATGTTGCGCGGCCCAAATCTATGGAGCCGCCACACCGCCTTAGA
Source organism: Polynucleobacter sp. MG-28-Ekke-A2 (assembly GCF_035012985.1). NCBI lineage: Bacteria > Pseudomonadati > Pseudomonadota > Betaproteobacteria > Burkholderiales > Burkholderiaceae > Polynucleobacter > Polynucleobacter sp. MG-28-Ekke-A2. Next base: position 5,705 of record NZ_JAYGQU010000005.1, read on the forward strand.
AGCGATTGTTTCTTGTGATGAGTCTGAACGCTCAATCGACTCTATCCCTCAATTTGAAACCAAGATTCGCGAGCGCTTTCCTCAGCTAGGGAGCATGCGTCGCGGTGGCCACAATGAAGTGCTTTCTTTAGCCCATGCTCTTGAGCATGCAGCGCTTGGTCTTCAAGCTCAAGCGGGTTGCCCCGTTACCTTTAGTCGCACAGTGCAAACAGTCGATGTTGGTGTTTATCAAGTGGTAGTGGAATACACCGAAGAAGTCGTGGGTCGCATGGCTTTCGACTTTGGTTTTGCTTTGATTCAAGCAACACTCAACGATGCGCCATTTGATCTCGCTGCCGCCCTCTCAGAGTTAGAAGCTCTTTACGAAGACGTTCGCCTTGGACCAAGTACTGGATCCATTGTTGATGCCGCATTACAACGTAACATCCCCTACCGCCGCATGACTGAAGGCAGCATGGTGCAATTTGGTTGGGGCAGCAAACAAAAACGTATTCAAGCTGCAGAGACTAGCGATACCAGCGCAATTGCTGAAGCGATTGCCCAAGATAAAGAACTCACCAAGAACTTACTTGCCGCTGCTGGCGTGTCAGTTCCTATTGGCGAAGTAGTTACCACCGCTGATGATGCTTGGCGTGCCGCTCAAAAAATTGGTGGTCCGATTGTTTTAAAGCCGAAAGATGGCAATCAAGGCAAAGGCGTTGTTGCCAACATTCAAACTGAAGAAGAAGTGCGCGCTGGCTTTGTTGTCACTCAAGCCTTTGGCCGTGAAACGATTGTTGAGCGCTATCTTCCTGGTGCAGACTATCGCCTACTCGTCGTTGGCAACCGCCTCTCGGCCGCTGCTCGGCGTGAGCCAGCACAAGTAGTTGGTGATGGCAGTCACACCGTTGCCGAACTTGTTGAAATCGAGAATAAAAATCCATTGCGTGGTGATGGTCATGCAACAGCATTAACCAAAATTCGCTTTGATGACATTGCCATGGCGCATCTTGCAAGCTCTGGTCTTACCCCACAATACGTGCCCAAGACTGGCGAACGCGTTCTGCTCCGCAATAATGCCAATCTCAGTACAGGCGGAACCGCTACTGATGTTACCGATGATGTACACCCGGATGTAGCAGCGAGCGCAGTCGCGGCCGCCCAGATGATTGGACTTGATATTGCTGGTGTAGACATCCTTTGCGAAAATATCTACAAGCCATTGGAACAACAAGGTGGCGGTATTGTTGAAGTCAATGCTGCGCCTGGTTTACGTATGCATCTCAAGCCTTCGTATGGCAAAGGACGTCCCGTTGGCGAAGACATCATCAATATGATGTTCCCACTAGGTGAAGATGGCCGCATTCCAGTGGTAGCGGTTACCGGTACAAACGGTAAAACCACTACCGTTCGCTTGATTTCTCATTTATTAAATGAAACTGGCCTACGTGTTGGTATGACAGGAACTGATGGTGTTTACATCAATCATCGCCTTATCGATACCGGCGATTGCAGCGGGCCTAAGAGTGCCAGAAATGTCCTGATGCATCCAGATGTTGATGCGGCTGTACTTGAAACTGCTCGTGGTGGAATGCTCCGCGAAGGTCTTGGCTTTGATCGCTGCGAAGTTGCGGTTGTAACCAATATTGGCGAAGGTGATCACTTGGGCCTTAATTACATTACCAGCGTTGAGGATTTAGCCATTCTCAAGCGCGTAATTGTGCAAAACGTTGCCCCAACTGGTGCCGCAGTGCTCAATGCGGCAGACCCAATGGTTGTGAAGATGGGTGACAAGTGTTCTGGTCGAGTGATTTTCTTTGCCCAAAATCAACATCACCCAGTTATTGCTGCTCATCGCGCCAAGAATAAAAAAGTTATTTATTTTGACGGCACCTATATTGTTGCGTCCAAGGGATCACGTGTGATGTATCGCTTCCCCATTAGCGAAATTCCCCTGACCCAAAATGGCGTACTAGGCTTCCAAATTGAAAATGCCATGGCTGCGATTGGCGCAGCCTGGGCCCTTGGTCTTGATGCAGAAAAGATTGCTCGCGGTTTACATAGCTTCGAAAGCGATCCGAATTCAGTGCCGGGGCGGTTTAATCAATTCCAACACAATGGCGCCACCGTCATTGCTGACTATGGTCACAACCCCGATGCTATGCGCGCCCTTACTAGCGCAGTTGAGGCCATGAAACCCAAGAAGAGCCACGTGGTCATTAGCGGTGCCGGTGATCGTCGTGACGAAGATATCCGTGATCTAACTCGTATCTTGGGCAACTCTTTTGACAACGTCATTCTTTATCAAGATGCCTGCCAGCGTGGTCGTGAAGATGGTGAAGTATTAAAGCTATTGCAAGAAGGCTTAGTTGGCGCAACTAAGGCAAAGCAAGTTCAAGAGATACATGGTGAATTTAAAGCGATTGATACCGCACTTAACGATCTTGCTGCTGGCGATATCTGCTTAATTCTGATTGATCAAGTGGAAGAGTCTCTTGCCTATCTTAAGCAGCAGGTAAGACCTTAATAACTACTTCTGCCAATAAAAAACCCAATCAATCGATTGGGTTTTTTATTATGAAGTGAGATTACTTATGCGTGATAGTGCATGATGCGATCAATCTCTTCTTTAGAGCCCAGCATTACAGAAACACGCTCATGCAAGTCAGTTGGCTGCAAATCCATAATGAGATCCGTTCCATTAGTAGATGCACCACCCGCCTGCTCTACCAGGAAACTCATTGGATTGGCTTCGTACATCAGGCGCAACTTACCTGGCTTGTGCGGTTCACGCTGATCCCATGGGTACATAAACACCCCGCCACGAGATAAAACACGGTGCACATCCGCCACCATGGAAGCGATCCAACGCATATTGAAGTCCTTGTCACGCGTCCCACTAACGCCAGCTAAGCACTCTTCAACATAACGACGAACTGGGTCAGCCCAGTGGCGCATATTGGACATATTGATTGCAAACTCTTTAGTCGAATGAGAAATCTTGACCGCATCCTTGATAAGCAAAAACTCACCAGTCACCTTATTCAAGGTAAACATCACCACACCATCACCCAGAGTCAAGGCCATCGTTGTTTGAGGACCATACACTACATAACCCGCAGCAACTTGATGACGTCCTGACAATAAAAAGTCAGAGGTCTGTAACGGTGCATTCGGGTCCTGCTTCTTGAGGACTGAGAAAATGGTTCCAATCGATACGTTCACATCAATGTTGGATGAGCCATCGAGTGGATCAAACAACAGTAGATAATCACCTGTACCTTGAACGGGAACTGGGAGCTCCATTTCTTCTGAAGCTAAACCTGCGAGTGATTTACAACCTTTAACGCCATCAATTAATAGATCATTAGCAATGATGTCGAGCTTTTGTTGAACTTCACCCTGCACGTTGCCAGTGCCTGCGGAACCCAACAAGCCAATCAAGGCGCCCTGCGCTACTTCATGACTGAGAGTTGAGCAGGTATTAACAACCGCGATCAGCAAATCTTGCAATCCAGCCGGGACAGCAACTACAGCCGGCTTTGTGGAGGTCAAATATTGCTTGAAATTGATATGGGTACTTGAGGACAAAGGTATTTCTCCAAAGCTCTAATGAAATTAAGGTCTATTTTGCCTTGTTCCGAATGCCAACCTCAAAATATTGATATTTCCCATCTAAATGATCATTTGGGCACTTAACCACTCTAATTTTGATGTTATTTTAGATGTTATAATACATCAATAATGATGAGGAATATATATGAGAACTACTGTCACGATTGACGACGATCTATATCAAAGAGGTTTGGATCTTGCTGACCCTGATATGGATAAAGCTGATCTCTTCAGGGAGGCCATTAACGTATTCATAAGAGTTCAAGTTGCTAAGAGGTTGGTAGCATTGGGTGGTAAATCACCTCAGATGAAGGCTATTCCTCGCCGCAAACCGAAAGATGGCCAGTAATCATGACCATGGTTTTAGTTGACACATCAGTCTGGGTAGCTCACTTTAGAAAGTCAAATGTATCTTTCGAAGCTCTACTACTAAATGACCAAATACTGTGTCATCCCCTAATTCAAATAGAATTAGCCTGCGGATCACCCCCATCGCCACGCTCTAAAACCTTGGGCTATATTAAAAAATTACGACAAGCAACTATAGCCACCCCTTATGAAATATTGGAGTTTATTGAAAAGCATCAACTTCAAGAATCTGGATGTGGGGCAATTGATGTGTCACTCCTTACATCAACTCTGCTTTCAGAAAATGCCCAGCTTTGGACTCTGGATAAGAGCCTAGAAAAGCTTGCAATTCGATTGGGTATTTCGTACGGCAATAAGCTCCATTAACTTCTTAGTTACCCAGCGCCTTTCCAATCACTTCCCTTACATCGGGAGAAAGTGTTGGGCATGCAGAAACACGCTCTAGAGCCGCTTTCATATGATCTTGATAGGGCTGGGCAAATAAACGCCAGCGGTCCAGCGCTCTTGCAAGACGAGCCGCTACTTGAGGATTAATAGGATCTAGAGCGAATACGCTATCGGCCCAGAACTCATAACCACTGCCATCCGCCTGATGAAAGCTAGCTGGATTGTTAGCGCAGAACGAATGAATCACGCTGCGAACTCGGTTTGGATTGTTTAACTTAAATGCAGGATGCTCACGAAGTTTCTTCACCTCAGTAAGGGTGGAGTCAAGACCGTCAACAGGGGGACAACTAGATTGCAAGCCAAACCACTTATCGATTACTAAAGCATCATTCGCAAATCGATTGTAAAAATCAATTAAGCAATCTTTAGCTTGTTTTGCGCCGTGTACCACTAATACAGATAAGGCTGCATAGCGGTCAGTCATATTGTCAGCAATTTGATATTGATTAGCTGCCATTGGCGCCCACACTGCTGGCGCCGCCTCAAGCAACATGCTCAATGCTAGATTTTTCAGGGCACGCTTACCAGCATCTACCCCATCAGACTTAAATGGTCCAGGTGTTTGCATCTGCTGATACAAGGCAGCCCACTCAAGTTGCAACTGTTTGGCAATCTCTTTACGGAAAGCGCGTCGCGCTGCAAATATCTTCTGAGGATCTACGCTCGTGCATTGCTCATACAAATAAGACTCTGCAGGCAGTGTTAAAGCCAGATCCTTAAAGGCTGGATCCAAATTAGGGTCTAGCAAGATATTGCGGTACGCTTCAATCAGTTTTTCATCAGGCAAACGATTATTTAAAATCATTTGCATAGCCAACTTCTGACCAGCCTCCCAACGATTAAATGCATCATCATCGCTTGAGAATAAAGTGAGAAGATCTGCCTCGGATTGCTTGAAATCTAAGTTAATCGGCGCAGAGAAGTTGCGATTAATCGAAAGCACTGGTCGCTCTTCAATATGGTTAAAAGTCCAAGTTTGAGTTTCTTGCGTTAATTCCAATAATTGTTCAGCTTGTTCATTCGCCTTTGTAATTAATCGCATCATCAGTGGAATATGAAAGGGCTTCTTCTCCGGCCGGCCTGGGCTAGGCGGGCAACTTTGCATCAGCGTCAGCTGGTACTGCTTTGTAGCGGCGTCATAGTGCTCTTGCACCTGAACTCTGGGGGTGCCTGCCTGGCTGTACCAATTCTTAAACTGAGTCAGGTCCTTGCCATTAGCATCAGCCATCGCGGCTAAGAAATCATCACAGGTAACCGCCTGACCATCATGGCGCTTAAAGTACAGATCCATTCCTTTGCGGAAGCCGTCTTTACCCAAAAGAGTTTGATACATCCTAACAACTTCCGAACCCTTCTCATAAACAGTAACGGTATAGAAGTTATTGATTTCTTGGTACTCATCTGGGCGAATCGGATGCGCCATCGGGCCCGCATCTTCAGGAAATTGCAATTGACGAAGCAATCGAACATCTTCAATTCGCTTTACCGCCCTACCGGATTCACTACCCATTTGATCAGCAGAAAACTCTTGATCTCTAAATACTGTCAAACCCTCTTTCAGGGATAGCTGAAACCAATCCTGACAAGTGACACGATTACCGGTCCAGTTATGGAAGTATTCATGGGCAACGACACTCTCAATATTGGCAAAGTCTGCATCTGTCGCAGTCTCTGGCTGGGCAAGAACAAACTTGGTATTGAAAATATTCAAACCCTTGTTTTCCATTGCCCCCATATTGAAGTCACTTACCGCCACAATCATGAAGCGCTCTAAATCCAACTCCAATCCAAAACGCTTTTCATCCCAATGAATAGAGGCTATTAGGGAGTCCATGGCATGTCGAGTCTTCTTGAGGTCATGCGGCTCAACCCAGATCTGCAGTAACTTCTTAGCACCGCTGCTAGTGGTGATGGTCTCTTCAATACATTCCAACTTACCAGCAACCAAGGCAAACAAATAGGAGGGCTTAGGAAATGGGTCTTCCCAAGTAGCGCTATGCCATCCATTAGGTAGTTTTTCTGTAGTTAGTAAGTTGCCGTTGGATAACAGCACCGGGCACTCTGCTTCGCGTGCACGCAATGTCACGCGATAACGCGCCATCACATCCGGGCGATCCAAGAAGTAAGTAATCTTCCTGAAACCCTCTGCCTCACATTGAGTGAAAAAGTTCCCGTTGGAAACATACAAGCCCATCAGAGTAGTATTTTTTTCTGGAACGCAAACGCAAATAATTTCTATGACAAACTTTTCTTTACCTTCATTTGGCAGCGTATGAATCGTTAGTGTTTCTGGTGTTAATTCAAAATGACGATGAGCCTCACCATTGATGCGCAAACTAACAAACTCGAGCTCTTGCCCGACCAAAACCAAGGGGGCTCCTGCCTTAAAACTTTTGCCTGGCAAAACCTCAATACGACTTTTCACAATGGTTCGCGCTGGATCCAGAGCGATATCGAGTTCGACTTGATCGAAGGTGTATACAGGCGGGAGGTATTCGAGCCTACGAAAGCTCTGGGGGAGATCAGTTTTCATGAGCCTATTTTAAGTCTTGGCTGGCAGACAGGCTGGTTCGCTATCTCAGGCCCATATTAGGGTAGCCAAACCAATTGCAATAAAGGTGACAGCTGCAACCGCGTGCACCCACTTAATTGGCATGCGTTTCGTGAATTTCTGACCAATCCAGACGGCAGGGGCATTTGCCAGCATCATCCCCAATGTGGTGCCAACTGTTACAGAAACTACATCCTCGAAGCGGGCGCCCAGGGCAATGGTCGCAATTTGCGTCTTATCGCCCATCTCGGCCAAAAAGAATAAGCCTACCGTGAGCAAAAATACCTGGGGAGCCCTATCAATTACCTTTGAGCCGGCTGCATCATCAATATGATCTGGCACAAGTAACCATAAGCCGATTCCTAAAAAACTCAAGCCTAAAATCCAACGCATCACATCTGGAGACACTAAAGTCGTAAGCCAATGACCTAATAATGCAGCACAGGTATGATTAGCAATAGTGGCAATAAAGATGCCTGCAATGATCGCTAATGCTTGCTTGGGATAGCGAGCCGCAAGCATTAATGAAAGCAATTGCGTTTTATCCCCCATCTCCGCCAGAGCAACTACCCCAGCAGAGAGGGTTAAGGCTGAAAAATCCATAAATGATATGGGTCCAGTAAGTTTTGCGTATCAGAGATAGTTTAAATCCTAGGACTCACTAGACCCAATCATTTTGGAAATATATTGCTATGCCACTAAAAGCTCCTCAGCCAGCGCATAGTCTAGGCCCTGAGCCATTGCAACTGGCTTTGATGTCAACACCCCTTTGTGCACACTCAAACCATTGCGCAAGTGATGATCAATTGAGAGCGCTTTCATAACTCCCCGGTTTGCCAAAGCCTCAACAAACGGATAAGTCGCGTTGGTTAAAGCAAAGGTAGATGTTCTTGCAACTGCTCCGGGCATATTGGCAACGCAATAATGAATTACACCGTCCACCACGAAGGTTGGGTCCGCATGCGTAGTAGGCTTGGATGTTTCAAAACAGCCGCCTTGATCAATGGCAACATCCACCACAACCGAACCAGGCTTCATTGTTTTAATCATGTCATGCGTAACCAACTTGGGAGCTGCTGCACCAGGTAGCAAAACCGCTCCAATCACGACATCAGCTTCACATACCTCTTGTTCAATCAGTAAACTGTCAGAATAAAAAGTTCTCACTCGATTGCCATAGAACATATCGATCTGGCGTAAGCGATCAATATCACGATCAAAGATGCAAACATCAGCCCCCATGCCAACCGCTATTTGCAAAGCATTACGGCCCACCACTCCACCACCCAGAATGACAATCTTTGCTGGCGATACACCAGGAACACCTGCCATCAACACACCTAAGCCACCATTGGTCTTTTCTAAATGGGATGCAGCTGCCTGAATAGACATGCGGCCAGCTACTTCACTCATGGGCGCCAATAGAGGGAGGGCGCCATTCATAGCAGTCACTGTTTCATAGGCAATACAGGTAGCGCCTGATTGCAACAAAGCTTTTGTCTGCCTTGGATCTGGTGCTAAGTGTAAATAGGTAAACAGAATTTGATCCTCGCGCAACATGGCACATTCTTGCGCCTGAGGCTCTTTGACTTTCACAATCATCTCCGCCCTTTGAAACACTTCTGCTGCACTATTCACGAGGCCGGCACCGGCAAGCCGATAAGACTCATCCGTTAAGCCAATTTGCTCGCCAGCACCTCTCTGAATCAGAACAGAATGCCCCTGTTTACAAAGTCCACTGACATTACCGGGGGTTAATCCAACCCGGAACTCATTATTTTTAACCTCTTGAGGTACGCCAATAATCATTGCCTTCTCCTATTATTTAAAGTCACGTTGGTTTGCTGTTTTGCGATGTAGGCCCACGACATAAAACATTGCGAGATACACGCCCAATAAACACGGCCCCACGATGAGTGCGATCCATGCATCCTCATGAAAGCCCATCAACACCACCACCAATCCGATAAATGCCAGAGCAAACCATGAGGAATAAGGCCACCAAGGAGCGCGATACCCTAACTCCGCCACTTGCGATTTAGAGAGCGAGCGACGGAATTTGATCTGTGTAATCAAGATTGCAATCCAAACCATTAAGCCAATAAAGGTCACTGCAGCCATCATGTATTGGAAGGCTTTGTCAGGTACGAAGTAGTTCAGCACTACACCTGACATACAGACTCCGACTGTAGTCATCACCGCTCGATGAGGAACGCCATACTTTGAAAGCTTTGAAAAAGATCTAGGAGCGTAGCCGTTAGACGATAAGGAATACAACAAGCGCCCGCCACTAAAGATGCCTGCATTACATGAAGAGAGCGCTGCAGTGATCACGACAAAGTTAATTAAGCCCGCCGCTTCTCGCAAACCCAACCTCTCAAACATCACTACGAATGGACTGCCTTGCTGCCCAACTTGATTCCACGGAAAGATTGCCAAAATAACTAAGATGGCGCCCATGTAGAAAATGAGAATGCGCCAAGCCAAAGAATCTATGGCCATCGGAATAGTTTTTTGTGGGTTCTCAGCCTCGCCCGCAGAAAGACCAATCATTTCTATACCAACATAAGCAAACAAGACCATTTGCAATGACAACAACATTCCGCCGATACCATTTGGAAAGAAGCCGCCGTGTTGCCATAAATTATTCAGGCCAATGGGCTGCCAATCATTCGTAAAGCCAAACAAGATGACTGAACCTCCAAGCGCAATCATCGCGACAATCGCAACTACTTTAATAAGGGCAAACCAAAACTCAAACTCTCCAAATACCTTTACTGCAATCAGGTTGATTAAACCCATCATCACGATAGAAGAAAGTGCCCAAATCCACTGCGGGGTCTCAGGAAACCAAATGCCCATATAGATGCCAACCGCTGTAACTTCAGCAATTCCAACCACAATCCAATAAGTCCAATATCCCCAACCCACCATATACCCCGCTAGTGGACCCACATACGTATTGGCGTAGGCTGCGAAAGAACCGGCTACAGGTTCATGCACCGCCATTTCACCAAGTGTCCGCAGAACAATGAAGGCAACAATGCCTGCCAGCAAATAACCCAGAAGAATAGACGGACCTGCTATTTGAATTGCGCTTGCTGACCCCAGAAATAATCCAACACCGATCGTTGAGCCTAAGGCCATCAAACGAATATGCCGTACTTTGAGGTGACGTTTTAAGCCAGATTGTTCAGTCTGCAAGGGAGACCTCCTTTCGATTTGTCATTGGCAACTTGCCAACGGAGCAAAGTCTAGGGAGGACTGGTGATCAGTACTAGAGGAGGAAAATTACTAAAGTGATAAATTAAATAAATCTATTTAGGAAAATATTGAAATGTCTTTGAAATCAACGCAGAGTTTGAAATAAATTATTTCTGATTGCAAAAGAATCAGTAATTTCCTACAGGGAATCCCCTTAAGGATTTACGGCAATTTTTGAGAAAAATTTACTGCGCAGAGATGAGATTCAGAATTTCTGCTGCAGCTGCAAGCCCACAAGCAGCCGTTACCATCACGGTAGAGCCATAACCCGTGCAGGCGAGGCCTCCGCTGGAAGCCCCCGCTCGTGGTTCATACGAGTAGATCGCGCGAATGCCCATTTTTTTCTTGAGATTTCTAGAGAAACCATGATCCTGTCTTAACCCTTGGCGAACCTTAGCCAATAAAGCATCTTGTTCGGTACGAGAAAGATCTTCGCAGCGTACTGATGTGGGGTCTGACTTGCCACCAGCGGCGCCACACATGACTAAAGCACGATTATTTTTCACGGCCCACACTGATAAAGCAATTTTGGTTTGTACTGAATCAGTCGCATCCAATACCAATGCATTTGCTGGAATGAGTCGATCTAAGTTTTCTGGCTCTAAGAATTCATCGTAAGCAGTCAACTTGATCTCTGGGTTAATTTGCAGAATGCGCTCCTTCATCGCCTCGACTTTTGCTTTACCGAACTGCCCTTCTATGGCGTGCAGCTGTCGATTGGTATTGCTTTCGGAGATATGATCAAAATCAATAATGACAAGGTGTCCAATACCAGTTCGGGCTAAGGCCTCTGCGGCCCAGGACCCAACTCCACCTAGACCAGCCACAACAACCGTTGCATTCAGAAAGCGCTCGCGCAGTTCTGGCCCATAGAGTCGTGAGACCCCGCCAAAACGACGATTTTCTAAGCTGCCTTCTACCTTGTCTTCTGCCATAGCTTATCTTTATACTGAATAAATGGACCCCATTGCACAACTTCGCAAAAACTATACCTTTGGTCAGCTCTCAGAGACCGAGGTTCCCCAAGACCCGCTTCAGCTTTTCAAGCTTTGGTTTGATCAAGCGGTGAAAGCAGAATGTCCTGAACCCAACTCAATGACCTTGGCAACGGCTAACCAGGCTGGCAATCCATCAGCCCGAATTGTCTTACTAAAAGGCGCAGACCAAAATGGCTTTACCTTTTTTACTAACTACGAGAGTCAAAAAGGCAAAGACTTGGCCATCCGCCCTCAAGCAGCCCTCCTCTTCCATTGGCATGAATTAGAGCGCCAGGTACGTATTCAGGGTGTTGTTGAGCGAGTTAGTGCAGCTGAAAGTGATGAGTACTTCCATTCTCGCCCAGCCGCTTCCAGAATTGGTGCCTGGGCCTCGCCTCAGAGCGCCGCCATCCCAAACCGTGAATTCTTAGAAGAAGCGGAAAAACGTTTTAAGACAGAGTTTGGCAATACCCCTCCACGTCCAGAACATTGGGGTGGTTACCGCCTGCGCCCCAATGAAATTGAATTCTGGCAAGGTCGCCCATCTAGATTGCATGACCGCATGCACTACAAACTAGCAGGTGCCAACTGGCGAGTAAATCGCCTAGCGCCCTAGAGACCTTTAATCCTCAGGAATACTGCGGCGCTATGAGTGATTTAAATTTCGCTCTAAATTTAGCTAGCTTAGGTGCAACTACTGCCATGCAATATCCTTGATTAGGATGCTGCTGAAAATAATTCTGGTGATAGTCTTCTGCAGGATAAATAGTTGGCGCAGCATCGATCTGAGTGACCACTGGGTTGACGTAGATTTTTGAATCTTCAAGTTCTTTCACTACTTCATGCGCAATCTGGGACTGTTCTTCGCTATGAGTAAAAATGACTGAACGATATTGCGTACCATGATCGTTGCCTTGATAGTTCAAGGTAGTTGGGTCATGAATCACGAAAAGGATTTCCAATAAATCCCTAAATGAAACAATTTGCGGATCAAACAAGATATCGACAATCTCGGCATGGCCTGACACACCCGTGCAAACAGCCTCATAAGTCGGATTGGGTCTAGCGCCACCGGCGTAGCCAGAAACCACAGACCGAACTCCTGAAATTTGCTGGTAAACCGCTTCCAAACACCAAAAACAGCCCCCACCCAAGGTTGCACGCTCTAAAAGGGGTTCTTTTTTATCTAAATTTGTTTCCATGGCTTTATCCTAATGCCTTATTCCAATACCTGCCAACTATTAATAGACTATGAATCGCTTCACTATCCAGCTCGATGAAATGAAAGCAGCTTATGCTGCAGAACCAAACCCTACTCTCGAAGTGAGACTGGATCGAATTGCCCGCATTGAAAAAATGATTGAGGCAAATGAAGAAAAAATCTGTAAAGCGCTCGAGGCTGACTTCGGAGTACGCCATCCAGTGGAGACAAGGCTTGCTGAATGCCAGATGATCTATCAGGCATGCAAGTACACCCGCAAGCATCTCAAAGAGTGGATGAAGCCAGAGCAAAGAGAAGTTCCATCCTATATGGGCGCTTCACAAGCCTGGGTTGAAAGTCAATCGCTTGGCATAGTTGGCATTCTGAGTCCCTGGAACTATCCGGTTCAATTAGCGCTCATTCCAGCAATCGCCGCTTTTGCTGCTGGTAACCGTGTTTGGTTAAAGCCTTCTGAACGAAGCTCACGCACCTCTGGATTTATTGCCAGCTTAATTCAAGAATATTTTCACCCTAGTGAGTTCTGCGTCACTACTGGTGGCCCAGAAGTAGCTGAGCAATTTGCAGCACTGCCTTTTAATCATCTTTTCTTCACTGGCTCGGGAGCTATTGGCAAAAAAGTGATGCGTGCTGCCGCAGAAAATCTGACACCAGTCACTCTGGAGCTTGGCGGTACAACGCCCGTTATCATTGATAAGAGCGCCAAACTCAAAGATGCTGCTGCATCCATTGCTTACGGCAAATTACTGAACGGCGGTCAAACTTGTATTGCCCCAGACTATGTTTTGCTAGAGCAAGGCATTCAAGCAGAATTTATTCAAGAATTACAAACTGCAGCTCAAGTTCAATTTAGCAAACCAGAAGAACTAACAGGCCCGATTGATGGGCGCCAATTGGAATACTGGCAACACCTAGTCAGCGATGCGCTTGACCGTGGTGCAAAAGTGATTCCTTTACTCAATAACCCTGGTGCTGGTGCAAGACCGTTTGAACCTATCGCATTGATCAATGTTCCGCCAGAAGCCCGCATTCTTCATGAAGAAATCTTTGGGCCCATACTGCCGATCGTGACTGTTGCAGATACCTCGGCAGCGATTGCTTATGTAAACAACAAACCCAATCCCTTGGCTCTATATTGGTTTGGCAAAGACAAAAAGAATATGAAGCGCGTTTTACATGAAACGTGTTCTGGTGGCGTCACTATTAATGACACACTCCTACACATCACCATTGAAGACCTTCCTTTTGGTGGAGTGGGAGCGAGTGGTATGGGGAGTTACCACGGCAAAGCAGGCTTTGATGCCTTCAGCCATCAAAAGTCGATTCTGGAAGTACGCGGCTTTTTTGGTTTAAACCTTTTCAAGGGAACTAAAACAGCGCGTCCTCCATATGGAAAAGTGACTGAGTGGCTTTTGCGTTACCTCAAATAAAGAATCAAACAAGTAATACTTGAATGACTAAGCTCATTAGATGAGGGCTTTATCTCTCCATTTGCTAATTAAGTCGGGAAAACCCTTGTAATCGAGTGCTGAAAATGCCATAATAAGAGGCTTTTTAAAGCAATTTGATTCATCGCCCCCCAGCTCTATTTCAGCGATTAGTTTAGAAGTCATAAACACAACAACGCTGCCGCTTGTCTGATGGTCGATGCCTTTGACCATCGCACCCTATAAAAAACCATGGGTGCAACATACGGAGACATCCCTTAAAGGGGATGTGTAATAGCATGACTTTTTCTAAAGAAACTAATCATGAGTCGAAAGACTCAAAGAGCACTGGAACTGAGTTCCAGAATTTCGCCCTAGCGGCATCACTCCTTAAAAACGTTGCTGAACTGGGTTATACCCAAGCCACATCCGTGCAAGCTCAGGTTATTCCTGCGGCTTTAGCTGGTGGTGACTTATTGGTCAGCAGCCAAACCGGTAGCGGTAAAACCGCAGCCTTTTTATTGCCTTTGATTAATCAACTCATCGAAGACAACCCGAACAACTCACCTGTACCAGGTCGCGCACAACCTAAAGTGTTAGTGCTCTGCCCTACTCGTGAATTGGCTCAACAGGTATCTGCTGATGCAGTGAACTTAGTTCGTGGCATGAAAGGTATCCGTATCGCAACTGTGATGGGTGGCATGCCATACGGCAAGCAGATCCAGGCATTAAAAGGTGCATTGTTAGTTGTTGCAACTCCAGGTCGTTTGCTCGACTTGTGCGATAGCAAAGCAATTCGCTTAGACGATGTTAAGCAACTCGTTATCGATGAAGCAGACCGCATGCTTGACATGGGATTTGCTGACGACCTCGAGGCAATTGATAAGCGTTGCGCAGGCCGTAACCAAACTTTGATGTTCTCTGCAACTTTTGCGCCAAAGATCATGTCTTTAGCAAACGAGTTGACTACAGATGCTAAGCGTATTGAACTTGCTCACGCAGGTGAAAAGCACGCCAACATTGAACAGAAATTACATTGGGCTGACAGCATGTCACACAAGCATAAATTGCTCGAGCACATTTTGGCTGATGCCGATTTGGATCAAGCGGTTGTGTTTGCAAGTACTCAGATTGAGAGCGAAAAAATTGCTGACACATTGCGTGCCAATGGCTATGAAGCAACTGCCCTACACGGCGCAATGCCTCAAGCTGTGCGTATGCGCCGTCTCGAGTCTTTACGTAAAGGTCACACCAAGATTTTGGTTGCGACTGACGTAGCGGCTCGTGGTATCGATGTGCCACGTATTAGCCACGTGATTAACTTTGGCCTGCCAATGAAACCAGAAGACTATACGCATCGCATCGGTCGTACAGGTCGTGCAGGTCGCAATGGTGTTGCTATCACTTTGGTTGAACATCGTGATCGCGCGAAGATCCGCAATATCGAACGCTTCACACAGCAAGATATCGTTGCTTCAGTCATCGCCGGTCTTGAGCCACAAGCCAAGCCAAGCTTTGGTGGTGGCGGTGGTGGCAATCGCTCTGGTGGCGGTCGTTCTGGTGGCGGCTTCGGCGGTGGCAATCGCTCTGGCGGTGGCGGCGGTCGTTATGGCTCAGGCGCTCGCTCAGAGTCTCGCTCTGGCGGTGGCTTCGGTGGTGGTAATGCTGGTGGTGGTCGTTCAGGCGATTCACGTCCAGCTCGCTCTGCTGACTCACGTCCGGCACGCTCTGGTGACTCACGTCCAGCAGGCGGCCCGCGTTTTGCTAAACCAAAGGCCGGCGGTCAACGTCGCAGCTTTAGCGGTAGCTAAAAATGATTCACCGTAATCGTCTCCGTTCTGCATGGAATCGAGTCGGTTCCGGTGAAATCCATCGGGCGCCACGCGAGTGGCAACCTTGGCTAAGCGACACCGGGTCTCTCACCCAAAAAATTGAGAACGGAATTGGGCAAAAGCTAGAAGTTCAGGTTTTGCGCGACTGTCCTCAATCACTTAATAGCGACGAAAGTCGCTATTTTCATTTAAAGCTCAGACGCTGCAGAGTACGTGAAGTACTGCTCTGCTCAAATGGCATTCCTTTAGTGATGGCACACAGCGTTATTCCAACACTCAGCTCCAGTGGCAGTAATCATCAGGTCTTGCGCTTAGGCACTAAGCCTTTGGGCGCAGTCTTGTTTAGCAAAACTCGCAAACACTCCAAGGCAAAGCCACCGCGCGATATTGCACGTCTAGATAAAAGCAGTGAATTGTGGAAAAAGTGCTCTAAGCACTTTGCTGGTTTGGGTTCACCCTTATGGGCAAGACGCACCCTCTATCACTTAAAGGGTCATCCTATTTTGGTAAATGAGATTTTCTTGCCTGCCTTACTACAGACCGCAAAGCGTTAGTTATTCCCTTTTACTTTTAGATTGTCAGCCAAGCTAAGGTTGACTTGATCAAAGCTTCATCACCTGGCTCACTCGTAAAGACTTCACCAAACCCAATCATTTCGGCCGCATCAGCAATATTGTGGTGTGGGCATAGTGCACTGGCGACATTAAGGCTTTGCGTAAATTGGTCTTTCATAACTTCGCCGAGATAACGCACCGCCTCAGAAGAAGTGAGCAACCAAAGTGATTTACTCAAATCCATTTCTCGCACCAGTTGCCAAGACGGATTATCAATATCCAAAGGTACGCGCGTGTAGGTTGAAATAGCTTCCACAGTTGCCCCTGCCTTTTTCAAAGTGTCAGCCAGCCAATCACGGCCACCCTCACCTTTAAAGATCACTACTTTTTTACATTGCCAATTCCGTTTCAGGGATTGAAGCTCTTGCCACAAACCTTCGGAGTCCCAGTTTTCGTTATTTCCTGGGATGATGATGGGGGTGGGATTGTCTTCCGATCCGACGCCATGATTTTTCAGGGCAAGATGGCTGCTGCCACCCATCACACCAATTGGAATAATCTTCTTAGAAAAATCTTGCCAATCTCGCTCCAATAAACGCATCACACTCTCGATGGCATTAGGACTTACAAAGATGGCTAGATCTGCGTCACTCAGGGTAGTAGCGATATGGTCAGCTAAATGCCCATCAGACTTCGGAACAATCGTTAGCAAAGGCAGAGA
The DNA here is from genome assembly GCF_035012985.1 of Polynucleobacter sp. MG-28-Ekke-A2. Classification (NCBI taxonomy): domain Bacteria; kingdom Pseudomonadati; phylum Pseudomonadota; class Betaproteobacteria; order Burkholderiales; family Burkholderiaceae; genus Polynucleobacter; species Polynucleobacter sp. MG-28-Ekke-A2. The sequence goes on from NZ_JAYGQU010000005.1 coordinate 22,660, forward strand.
GAGTATTTCTGGAAGACTGCGCTTTCCGACGCCGCTTGCCTCGATTGCTTTAGTGAGCACTTCAATCAATTGACGAGCCTGACCGCTAGGTCTCGTGACAATGATAGTTTTAGTGCTCATACTGAATGGCTGCTTTTTCTCTATTTTCTATGTATTACTTAGAAATTGTAGGAATTAAATCTGCGGCGCCTTGTGACAGTAAGTCCTTTGCCACTGCAAGGCCCAAGGCCTCCGCATCTTCAACTGACTTCACTTGAGCGCTACCATTAGCCAAGCAAATTGCTTGGCCATCAACACTCGCTACAAAAGAGCGAATGTTCATTTGGTTCTGATCCCATACTGCGTGCGCAGCCAGCGGCACTTCACATGACCCGCCTAATTGGCGAGACACCATACGTTCAGCAGAAACAGCAAACAAAGTTGGCAAATCATTGAGTGGAGCAAGCCACTGTTTGATATTGGGGTGCTTACTTAAAGTTTCGATGCCCAAGGCACCCTGACCTGCAGCAGGAGTGTAAGGATCGTATGGCAAGTAAGCGCGAATGCGTGACTCCAAACCCAAACGCTTCAAGCCAGCGGCTGCCAAAATGATAGCTTGATATTCACCTCGATCTAACTTGCTCATGCGGGTATCTAAGTTGCCACGTAATGGCTGTATGACCAAATGTGGAAACTTTGCGCGCAGTACAGACTCACGTCGCAAACTCGATGTGCCCACAATGGCCCCATGAGGAAGATCCTCAAGACTGGCGTAATCATTAGAAACAAAGGCATCGCGTGCATCTTCTCTGGCCATTACACAAGAGAGGTCGAATCCTTCGGGCATCACCATTGGGACATCTTTTAAGGAATGAACCGCTAAATCGGCACGGCCATCCTCTAATGCGGTTTCGAGCTCTTTCACAAAAAGGCCCTTACCACCCACTTTAGAGAGGGCTCGGTCCAAAATCTGGTCCCCACGGGTGGTCATGCCCAAAATCTGGACATCGCAGCCTGGATAGAGCTTTTTCAGGCAATCCCGGACATGCTCAGCCTGCCACATGGCTAGGCGACTTTCACGGGAGGCAATTACGAGGCGCTTTGGAGCGTCAGATGGGGAAGAATTCAGGGTTGGGGACATAACATTTAAAATAATCAAAGACCTACACCAATATACTGTGTTTATGAGCTCATCAAATAATTCCTTAGCCAACAAAGCCCAAGCTTGGTCGGCCCGTTTTGCAGAACCTGTCGACGAACTCGTTCAGCGTTATACCGCTTCTATTGGCTTTGATCAACGCTTTGCCATGGTTGATATTGCCGGCTCCCTGGCCCATGCTGAGATGCTGGCTACCCAAAAGATCATTAGCAGCCAAGATTTGGCCGATATTCAGAAGGGTATGGCTCAAATCAAGAGTGAAATCGAGTCAGGACAATTTAATTGGCAATTAGCACTAGAAGATGTGCACCTGAATATCGAAGCACGCTTAACCGCATTAGTAGGAGATGCTGGCAAGCGTTTGCATACCGGTCGTTCACGCAATGACCAAGTAGCAACGGATTTACGCCTATGGTTGCGTAGCAGCGTTGATGACATTGCAGTCACCCTAAAGTCTTTACGTCTTGCACTATTAGATTTAGCTGAAAAGCATGCATCCACGATCATGCCAGGTCACACGCATTTGCAAGTTGCGCAACCGATTACATTTGGTCACCACTTGATGGCCTACTTTGAAATGTTTAGCCGTGATGCCAGTCGATTAGTAGATTTGCGTGCTCGTTTCAATCGTCTGCCTTTAGGTGCGGCAGCATTAGCCGGAACCACCTATCCGATCGATCGCGAACAAGTAGCTAAGGCCTTAGGATTTGATGGTATCTGCAATAACTCATTAGATGCCGTTTCTGATCGTGACTTTGCAATTGAGTTTTGTGCCTTCTCATCGATTTTGATGATGCACGTGTCGCGCCTGTCTGAAGAGCTGATCTTATGGCTGAGCCCACGCTTTGGCTTCATTGATCTACCAGATCGCTTTTGCACTGGCAGCTCGATCATGCCGCAAAAGAAGAATCCGGATGTTCCAGAATTAGCTCGCGGTAAGACTGGCCGCGTATATGGCGATCTGATTTCTTTGTTGACTCTCATGAAGGGTCAGCCACTGGCATACAACAAAGATAATCAAGAAGATAAAGAACCTCTGTTTGACGCAGTAGATACCGTTCAAGATACCTTACGCATTTTTGCTGACATGGTTCCGCATATTGAAGTGAAAGCAGAAGTGATGAAGAAGGCTGCTGAAGAAGGTTTTGCAACAGCAACCGACTTGGCTGACTACTTGGTTAAAAAAGGTTTGGCTTTCCGCGATGCCCATGAAGCAGTTGCACATGCTGTTAAGGCTTGCGTTGGCAGAAACTGCATGCTTACCGATCTCAGTCTTTCTGAGTTGCGTTTTGCATGCGGCTTAGATAACCGCCCTGAATTGATTAGTGATGATGTGTTTGCATTGCTGACTGTTGATGGCTCAGTGCAATCACGCCAACATGCTGGTGGCACCGCCCCAGAGCAGGTTCTCGCTGCTATTAAACGGGGTCGCGCAGACCTCTAAAGTGCATGGGGTTTTGGTCCAAACTCTCTGCGGGGATTGACTACGTAAACCAGCTTCTGGGCAAGGCAGCCAGCATTATGATTTTGCTGTCTTGTATCGTGTCAGCACTCAATGCCCTGCTGCGCTATGGATTCGATGTCAGCAACAACTGGCCATTAGAACTTCAATGGTATCTCTTCGCTGCAGCCGTTATGCTCGGCACGTCTTACACACTCAAACGCAACGAGCATGTACGGGTAGACTTAATCTACTCCCAACTCTCTGATCGAGGACGTTTGTGGGTTGATCTCTTTGGTTTAATTTTCTTTTTAATGCCAGCCTGCCTCTTATTTGCTTGGCTCTCTTGGACGACACTCTTTTACCCATCATGGTTGGTGATGGAGCACTCTTCAAACTCTGGTGGATTGGCGCGCTACCCCATTAAGTTTGTAGTGCCCTTTGGGTTTTTTATGCTGAGCCTGCAAGGTGTCTCAGAAATCATTAAGCGTATTGGTGCTTTGCAGGGTAAAACAACTCTCCCGGCCGAAGACCTTCATTACGAAAAGCCGATGCAATGATTCCATTAGAGTGGATGCCGCCCTTGATGTTTGGTGGACTGATCGTCTTTATGTTGATCGGCTTTCCGGTTGCATTCTCATTAATGGCAGCGGGATTATTTTTCTCAGCCATTGCGATTAGCGAGGGTTTCTTTGGCATCCCATTTTTGCAAGCTATTCCGCAGCGCATCTTTGGCAGCGTGCTAGCCAATGATCTACTGCTAGCCATTCCCTTCTTTACCTTCATGGGCGCCATCTTAGAGCGTTGTGGTCTTGCAGAAGAAATGCTCGACTCGATGGGCCAACTGTTTGGGCGCATACGTGGCGGTCTTGGTTACTCTGTCATCATCGTTGGATTTATCTTGGGCGCTATCACTGGCACTGTAGCTGCTCAGGTGATCGCTATGGCGATGATTTCTTTACCAGTGATGATGCGTTACGGCTACAACATGCGCTACGCTACGGGCGTTTTAGCAGCCTCTGGGACCATTACACAGTTAGTGCCCCCATCATTAGTATTAATTGTGCTGGCAGACCAACTTAAAACACAAAGCGGCAGTGCAGATGTGGGAAGCATGTATCTCGGTGCATGGGGTCCATCGCTTTTGCAGATCGCCCTCTTTGCCCTGTATACCTTCTTTCTGAGTCGTGTTCGCCCTGACTATCTACCGCCCGTACCAGAGAGCGCCCTCACACTTAAAGGCTGGGCGCTTTGGAAAAAATGTCTCATGGGGATCATCCCATCAGCGGTCCTGATCTTCCTGGTTCTAGGCACCATCATGACTGGTATTGCCACCCCTACAGAATCGGGTGCTATGGGTGCAATGGGAGCTCTACTCTTAGCGTGGCTTCGCAGAGCAAGCATTCCGAACCTCAAAGGACTTATACAAGAGGCTTATCAAAACACGATGCGCATTACTGCCATGGTGGTGTTCATCCTCATTGGATCAACTTGCTTCTCTGTCGTCTTTCAAGGGGTGGATGGTGGCTTCTGGGTTGAGGAACTCTTCTCTAATCTTCCTGGTGGTTGGATAGGCTTTCTGATCGTTGTCAATTTGTTTGTTTTCTTTTTGGCTTTCTTCTTAGACTTCTTCGAAATCGCCTTCATCGTTGTGCCGATGTTGGCACCAGTGGCAGTGAAATTACTCTCACCTGTATTACTTGATTCCATGAATGGCAATCCTCAAGCTGCAGCCAGTGCAGCCTTAGTTTGGTTTGGCGTCATGCTGTGCGTAAATATGCAAACTTCATTTATGCATCCGCCCTTTGGCTTTGCCCTCTTTTACCTGAGAGGAGTAGCACCTAAAGAGGTGAAAAGTAGCGATATCTACTGGGGTGCTCTCCCCTGGGTAGGCCTGCAGTTGGTGATGGTCGTGCTAGTGATGGCATTCCCTGCGCTGGTAACAACACTCCTAGATAAGCCCGCCGCTGTGATCGAGAGCAAAGACTTTAATTTCACAGGAGGCGAAGAGGGTAAGCCAGAAGCGCCTTCAACGAAGTCAGATGAGGATGCTCCTATGACATTTCAACTGGATAAGCCAATCAAGTAGCATCCCCCCCCTTCAATTAAAGGGGGGTTTTCCCCAAATTCGTGCCAGAAGTGGGTCTTTGCCTTAAAAATCCATTACGCTAGGAAGAATTCAAAATGGTTAACAAAATGAACTTTTCTTCCTTAATTCGCAAGACACTTCTATTGTGGATATTTCCTCTCGTGCTAAGTGGTTGCGGATCAGCAACAGCCCCTGACTTCAGCGCGATGTCCTCAAAGTATGCCAACACACTGGAGCAATATCAGATTAATATGATTTTTCAGAATATTTTGCGCTCATCTGAAAATCGTCCTGTTAGCTTCTTAGATATGCCCACCATTAATGGTTCAGGCTCAATCACTTCAACACCCTCGCTTAGCGCCTTATTTGCTGGCGGGGCTTTTCCGGCAAATGCTAGCTACCTACCCATCAGCGGAGGTTTGGCAACGCTCACGCCAGGTGTATCACTAACTGTTGGCAATAATTTCAACTTCACACAATCCTCTCTAGATAATGCCGTTTTCTGGAAAGGCTACTTGAGTGAACTGCCAATTGAAAACGTGAGATATTTTGAACACAATCACATTCCCAAAGAAGTACTACTAAGCTTAGTAGTAGATGAGATCGTGATAACCAAGCCAAATGGCGATACTCACACGCTCATCAATAATCCGTTGAGACCAGAGCATCCTGAGTTTCAAAAACATCTATATAAATTAATTAACTATGGTTTGGGTGCCTATCTCGTAGATACATCTCAAAAAATAGGTCCGCCAGTGAGCGCCAACAATATTAAGTCTAGGTTTGGTGACAACGCTTTCCAGGTAATGAAAGAAGCGGGGATAACTTTGCAAAAAGTGAATGGCTCGTCAGAGCTGCTATTTCAGCCCATTCAAGTTTCAATGCAATACAAGCTTTGCATTAAAACCAATAAGTATGAAAACTTTATAAGGCAGGAATATGGCCCAGAAATATTCTGCGAGGAAACTCTTGCCGAGCAAACCAAACAGCCAAGTGCAGCAAAGAAACTACAACCAAAGATCGCTATTCGTATTCGCTCTACAAACAATATTTTTGAGTATTTAGGCGAGGTGGTTAGAGCACAATTAAATACACCACCCTACATTGTTACCCTCCCGCCAACTGCGACTACATTTCGGGACAATAAAGGCTCTAAAAACGAATTTGCTTTATTCATAGTCGATAAGAATAAGCCAACTCCGAGACCCTTCGCAGCTATTGAAGCCTTAGATGACAGCATTTATAGCATCCCTAGCCAGGATAATGGTTACTCACCTCTCGCAATTAAGCTGCTAGCCCAATTTATGTCCTTGCAAAAAATTCCAGGAAGTATTCCGGCTTCACCGTCGGTATTGCTGAAATAGAAACTGCTCTAGCATTAATAAATATGGCCCCTAGGGGGCCATATTTATTGAAGAGTCATGCATTACTCGTAGTGGTAGCGGCAGGCAATAATCACTAGCTGATCATTTTCAATGGCATACACAAGGCGATGAACATCATCAATTCTTCTGGACCAAAATCCTGACAGACTCTCTCTAAGCTCTTCCGGCTTTCCGATTCCCTCTTTGGGATTTCTCAAGGACTCTTTGATCAAAGAGTTAATACGCCTTAAGGTTTTTTTATCCTGCCCCTGCCAATAAACGTAGTCAGCCCATGCTGCATTTGTCCACACTAACCTACTGAGCATCCACCAAAGCCTTTGCTTTGGTCTGTCCTTTGCGATATTGCGCCAATGATTTCTCCAAATGCTTTACGTTAGCCGGAGATTTTAATAAATGGAATGTTTCCATCATGCTGTTATAGGTATTTAAAGACATGACTACAGCATCCTCCGCATCTCTACGCGAGATCACAGCAACATCACAATCAGCAACTACCTGATCAATGACTTGTTTAAATTGATTTCTAGCATCAGAAAAATTGATGACTCTCATGGCAACCTTTAACTTGTTCAATATATCGTACAAGTATAAAGATTAACCAAATACAGCGCAAGTAAAAAACCCCGCTTTAGCGGGGCTTTGGGATGAAAAACCGATATAGATCAGAGAGTTATGTCACGCTCTTGTCTCACACAGTCTACGTAATACTCACTCTTACCATCGATACTGGCTTTAACGAGCCCATGAATATCCGTCTCAAATCCAGGGAACTTCTCATTAAAGTCTCTAGCGAAGTAGAGATAGTCAATGATGCGTTTGTTAAAGCGTTCACCCGGAATCAGAAGCGGAATGCCTGGAGGATATGGAGTAACCAACATGGCTGTTACGCGCCCCTCTAATTGGTCAAGCGGCACACGATCCACTTCTTTGTGTGCCATCTTCGCCCATGCCTCTGAAGGCATCATGGCTGGAACCATATCTGAGGTGTACATCTCAGTAGTCATGCGCGCTACATTGCGGCTCTTATAGAACTCATGAATTTGCTGACAAATATCTTTTAAGCCAACGCGCTCATATCGTGGATGTTTAGCGACAAACTCAGGCAATACTTTCCAGAGTGGCGCATTCTTATCAAAGTGATCCTTGAATTGCTGCAACTCTGTTACGAGCGTGTTCCAACGACCTTTGGTAATACCGATCGTGAACATGATGAAGAATGAGTAGAGACCGCACTTCTCCACGATCACGCCATGCTCAGCAAGATACTTTGTCACGATGCTCGCTGGAATGCCCATAGAGCCAAAGTTGCCCTCAATATCCAAACCAGGCGTAACCACTGTTGCCTTAATAGGATCGAGCATATTGAAGTCTTTGGCCAATTTGCCAAAATCATGCCAAGCAGCAGAGGGTTCCAATACCCAATCTGAACGCTCGCCAATACCTTCTTCGGCCAAATGATCTGGGCCCCAAACCTTGAACCACCAGTCAGCCCCAAACTTATCATCCACCTCGCGCATGGCGCGGCGGAAGTCCATTGCTTCAGCAATAGACTCTTCAACCAAGGTTGTGCCGCCAGGAGACTCCATCATGGCCGCAGAAACATCGCATGAAGCAATAATGGCGTACTGAGGGCTGGTAGACGTATGCATTAAATAAGCTTCATTGAAGCAATCTCGATCCAGCTTAGTATCTTCAGCATCCTGCACTAATACCTGCGATGCTTGGGATAAACCAGCCAGCAACTTGTGAGTGGACTGAGTTGCAAACATCAAACTCTTCTTGGTGCGCTTACGATCTGAACCAATGGCATGCATATCCTTGTAGAAAGGATGGAATGCGGCATGTGGCAACCAAGCTTCATCAAAATGCAATGAATCTACTTTGCCATCAAGCATCTCTTTAATCATTTCAACGTTGTAAACGATGCCATCGTAAGTGCTTTGCGTCAGCGTCATTACACGAGGTACAACATTCTTATCTTTGATGAACGGATTAGCATCAATTTTCTTCTTAATGTTTTTCCATTCGAACTCTTCCTTCGGAATCGGACCAATAATGCCCAAGTGATTACGAGTAGGCATCAAGAAGATGGGAATCGCGCCCATCATGGTGATGGAATGAATCACAGACTTATGACAATTGCGGTCAACCAAGACCACGTCGCCAGGAGCAACCGTAGAGTGCCAAACAATCTTGTTTGAAGTCGATGTGCCGTTAGTAACGAAGAACAAATGGTCTGCATTGAAGATGCGTGCTGCATTGCGCTCGCTCTGTAGCACTGGGCCCGTATGGTCCAGAAGCTGACCCAACTCCTCCACGGCATTACAGACGTCAGCGCGCAACATATTCTCACCAAAGAATTGGTGGAACATTCTGCCTACTGGGCTCTTTAAGAAAGCAACGCCACCGGAGTGACCTGGGCAATGCCAAGAATATGAACCTTCAGAAGCGTAGTTAGTTAACGCGCGGAAGAATGGGGGCGCCAATGAATCTAAATAGACCTTGGCTTCACGAATAATGTGACGTGCCACGAATTCTGGGGTGTCTTCATTCATATGAATGAAACCGTGCAACTCGCGCAAGATGTCATTTGGCATATGACGTGAGGTACGTGTCTCGCCATACAAGAAGATAGGAATATCTTCATTACGTTTACGAACTTCAGTAATAAAAGCACGCAAGTTATTTAAGGCTGGAAGATCATTATCTTCTGAGTCAGAGTCAAACTCCTCATCATCAATCGAGACGATGAATGACGATGCACGAGAAGCTTGCTGAGCAAACGAAGTCAGGTCACCATAGCTCGTTAAGCCAATAACCTCCATGCCTTCATTCTCAATCGCCTCGGCGAGGTCACGAATTCCCGAACCCGAAATATTTTCGGAGCGGAAGTCTTCATCAATAATGATGATTGGAAAACGAAATTTCATAAAAACTCCCCTACTAATTTATCCGAGACATTCGGAACCCACTTCTCAAAGTTGGCTAAATCTATTATCCGGCCGCCATCTGGCGAAACCGTGACTATATCGACAAAAGTCGCATTTTGCTGCACATCTCTTGGTAAGTAAACATGGCGAGCATAGACTTGATTAGCCAGGCTCTCGTGATACCCCGTAAAGGTAATTAAAAGGTGCCAATGGCCATTCAATTCCGCTTTACCCAAGAAATCTTTTAGTGGACTTGCCTCATCCACGCTATGCATCGCCGTCCAGGTCAAGGAAAAGACTGGACTCTCGGAGCGATGGAGCTGCAATTCAACAGATCGACGATAGCGCTCACCCTCGCTTGTCATGCTTTCTGCAATGAGCCATAAGCGTAACTGCGCCTCCACAATATGGGAGCTGCGATCATTGGCTACGCGGAACTTCAATGTCTTGATACCGTCATGATTACCAACCACAGCTACTTTAGAGAAACGTATGCCTGCAGTAGGCCTAGTAAAACGCGCAAAAGCTAAACCCGTAGTCAGCGCGGAGTAAACAATTCCAAAGAACGCCTCAAAAGTCACAATCGCATTAGGCCAACTACCAATCGGAGTCATTCGACCATATCCAATGGTTGCCATCGTTTGCACGCTAAAGAAAAAGACATCTAACAAAGAGTCTGGTCGAGCATTGGTAATGGCCCCGTCTCCACATGCGATATAAGCAAAAGCAAATATAAGGTTTGTACCAAGATATACAAAAACAACTAGCAACATAAAGCTAGTCCAGGTGGTACCTAGCAGCCAATGGTAGAAATTATTCTCTGGACGCGCCATTTCTGAGCGCGAGAGTGTGGCGCGATATTCTTCTAGATTAATCCGCGATGGACGGCGATTAAATAGAAATTTACGCACTGCCGTAATGGCTTAGGTCTTAGGCAGGGTAACGCCCCGCTGACCTTGATACTTACCACCACGATCTTTGTATGATGTTCCACACACTTCATCACTCTCAAAGAAGAGTACTTGCGCACATCCTTCACCCGCATAAATTTTTGCAGGCAATGGTGTTGTGTTTGAAAACTCAAGAGTGACATAACCTTCCCACTCAGGCTCAAATGGCGTGACGTTCACAATAATGCCGCAGCGAGCATACGTACTCTTACCAACGCAGACAGTTAATACGCTACGTGGAATCTTGAAGTACTCTACTGTTCTTGCCAATGCAAAAGAGTTTGGTGGAATGATGCAAACATCACCCTTGAAGTCGACGAATGATTGCTCATCGAAATTCTTCGGATCAACGATGGTGCTATTGATATTTGTAAAGATTTTGAATTCGTCTGCGCAACGAATGTCATAGCCATAGCTTGAAGTGCCATAACTTACGATTTTGTTGCCGGCGGCATCTTGGCGAACTTGCCCAGGTTCAAATGGGCTGATCATGCCTTGCTCGCCCATGCGGCGGATCCAGTGGTCTGATTTAATAGTCATGACCGAATTGTAAAACCTTCGCCCCCACCTGCAGACGAATTTATTGGGGATTTTGGCTAAAAACGACCCTCTCAGGGGCGTTATAGATCTCAAAGTGTTTGCCAGAGCAGCGAGAGAGGATGGTGAGATTGGTTTTACGCGCCAGCTCCAGACCCATCAAGGTCACGCCCGAGCGGGTCAGGAGGAAAGGGATGCCCATCTGAGCTCCCTTAATGACCATCTCTGAAGTCAGGCGCCCAGTAGTAAAGAAAATCAAATCCTTGCCCGGCCTATTGACTAGCCACATCAAGCCAGAAATGGAATCGACTGCATTATGGCGACCAACATCTTCAATAAAGTGCAACAGTCGCACCCCATTCTGACCGTCTCGCTCAAAGACCCCACAGGCATGGACCGAGCCAGACTTCTTGTAGATGGTGTCGTGAATTCGAATCGAGTCAATCAAGGCAACTATTGCCTCTTGAGAGAGTAGCGGTCCCTCCGGTAGCTGAATTGCATCCATCTCCTCAATCAATCCACCAAACATGGTTCCCTGACCGCAACCAGTCGTTACTACCCGCTTGCTGGTTAGGGCATCAATATCTACAGTACTCCGGCGGGTCTTAACAGCAGCTGAATCGGTCTCCCAGTCCACTTGGATACTCTCAATATCGTCCGGAGACTCCACAAGACGCTGATTACGCAAATAGCCCAAGACCAACGCTTCTGGGGCACTCCCCAAAGTCATGAGCGTTACGACTTCACGCTTATCCAAATAAATGGTTAAAGGGCGCTCCCCCGGAATATGGGTAGTTTTAAGGCGACCCAGCTCATCCATGACCTCGACCTCATGCACCAAGGGCACGGAGGCAGAAGACATCTGAATGGTTGGTTTTACTGCCATAAAATACTCTCTAAGGTCGGGCGAAACTCAATTTTATCGGGGTTTAAGAACACTCCGCGGAGCTTTACTTTAACCGCAGACTAAAATCACTGCATTAGCCAGCATAATTGAGTGCTGCACCCTATTTAACCTTCTTACCTTCTTATTTAAGTCCGCATTACATGAGCAGTTCTCAACGCCGCCTTCTTGTTACCTCCGCCCTACCGTATGCCAATGGTCAGATCCATATCGGCCATTTGGTGGAATACGTTCAGACCGATATTTGGGTTCGCTTTCAAAGAATGCGTGGTCACGAGGTTCACTATGTGGGCGCTGATGACACGCATGGCACCCCCATCATGTTGCGCGCTGAAAAAGAAGGTATCACCCCTAAAGAACTCATCGCTAATGTTTGGAAAGAACATAAGCGTGACTTTGATAACTTCCTCATTTCGTTTGATAACTACTACACCACAGATAGTCCTGAGAATGAGAAGTTAGCGCAAAGTATTTATCTCAAACTGCGTGATGCTGGCTTGATTGAAAAACGTGCGATTGAGCAAGCATACGATCCCGTTAAAGAAATGTTCTTACCGGATCGTTTCATCAAAGGTGAGTGCCCTAAGTGCGGCGCTAAAGATCAGTATGGCGATAACTGTGAAAAGTGTGGTGCAACGTATTCACCTACTGACTTAAAGAATCCTTTTTCAGTAGTGAGTGGTGCAACACCCATTAAAAAGATTTCGGATCACTACTTCTTTAAGTTGTCTGATCCACGTTGTGAAGAGTTTTTACGCGACTGGACGCAAGTTAAAACACCGCTGCAGCCAGAAGCTCGCAATAAGATGAAAGAGTGGGTTGGCCAGCCTGGCGAAAGTAAGCTGGGCGACTGGGATATCTCCCGCGATGCCCCGTATTTCGGGTTCGAGATCCCTGATGCACCAGGTAAGTACTTTTATGTGTGGCTTGATGCCCCGATTGGTTATTACGCTAGTTTCCTCAATTATTGCCAGACTAAAGGCCTTAATTTTGATGAGTGGGTTAAGCCAGATACCACTACTGAGCAATACCATTTCATCGGTAAAGACATTCTGTATTTCCATACTTTGTTTTGGCCTGCTACTTTGAAGTTTTCTGGCTATCGCACACCGACTAATGTATTTGCTCATGGCTTCTTAACCGTTGATGGCGAGAAGATGAGTAAGTCACGCGGCACACTGATTTCTGCCAACAGCGTGATTGAGTGCGGCTTTAATCCTGAGTGGTTCCGTTACTACTTCGCAACCAAGCTCAATGACAGCATGGAAGATTTAGATTTAAATCTTCAAGACTTTGTTGCGCGCGTGAATAGCGACTTACTCGGTAAGTACATCAATATTGCTAGTCGTAGCGCAGGCTTCTTAGTGAAGCGATTTGGTGGTGTAGTTTCTGATGAAGCAATGAGTAATCCATTACTCAAAGAGATTGCTGCTGCTAGCGAAAAAATAGGTGAACTCTATGAGGGACGCGAATATGCAAAAGCACTGCGTACCGTAATGGAGCTAGCTGACAAAGTTAACGGCTTTGTAGATGAGAACAAGCCATGGGAAATCGCTAAAGATCCAGAACGTGAAGCAGATTTACAGCGGGTTTGTAGTATTACGTTAGAGGCATTCCGGATGATGAGTCTGTACCTCAAGCCAGTGATTCCTCAAGTTGCAGCTGGCGTTGAAGAATTCTTCTCCTTGCCGCCCCTTGCCTGGTCAGACATTAATACTCCGCTTTCCAGCAAGAACCCTATCAAGCCCTATAAGCACCTAATGACCCGAGTGGAAGCCCCTCAAATTGAGGCTTTGCTGGCTGCAAACTTGTAAAAAGCCCCCCTAAAAAGCACCTATAATGGCGGTTGTAGTCCCTAGATAACTTTTCGGATTAATTTCATAAGTTATTGAATTTATTGAGTATTTTAGGAAATGCCATGGCAAGATATCAATCTGAAATCACCCAGTTCTTAACTGAACTCAAAACCGAGCATCCAAACCTCGAGGCTGAACAGCAAGCTGGTCGCGCCCTCCTTTGGGATAAAGAGCCATTGAGCGTTGAAGATCAACGTCGCGCCAAAGAGGCAAAACTCAAGCAACGCGCTTACGTGTACTCGAATGACTGAGCCTAGCGCACAGCCGATGTCGGATTTGCTAGATAGCACCCCATCAGTTACTGATGGAATGTCGGCTGCTTTCGCCAAGCTGTATGGCGAACCACTTTTTAAGCTCCCTACTGATCTTTATATTCCACCAGATGCTTTAGAGGTTTTTCTAGAGGCATTTGAAGGTCCATTAGATCTATTGCTGTACTTGATTCGCAAACAGAACTTCAATGTTCTCGATATTCCGATGGCACAGGTTACTCAGCAGTACCTGAGCTATGTTGATCAAATCCGCCATCACAACCTTGAACTGGCTGCCGAGTATCTACTCATGGCCGCCATGTTGATTGAAATTAAGTCCCGCATGCTCCTGCCAATGAAGAAGGCAGATAGCGAAGAAGAAGTAGAAGATCCGCGCGCAGAATTAGTGCGTCGCCTCTTAGAGTACGAGCGTATGAAGTTAGCAGCGCAAGAGCTCGATCAGATTCCACAGCAAGGGCGTGATTTCCAAGTAGCACACGGTTACGTGGATACCACCGTCGCCATTGCTTGGCCAGACGTCAACGTAGAAGACTTGCAAATGGCTTGGCGTGACGTTTTGCACCGTGCCAAACTCACTCAGCACCATACGATCACCCGTGAAGAATTGTCTGTCCGTGACTTTATGACGCGTATCTTGCGTCGTTTGCAAAGCACTAAGTTCGTAGAGTTCGGCGAGTTGTTTGAAGATGCAATTAAGTCTGGTAAAGGTATTCCAGTGGTGATTGTGAACTTCATCGCGATGCTTGAGCTCTCACGCGAAGCCTTGGTAGAAATTACTCAAGCTGAGCCCTATGCTCCAATCTATGTGCGCCTCGCCTATACGCCTGTTGCATGAAAATCATCAGTGACATTCAAGAGTTACGTGACCATCTAAGAGGTCAAAACCGTGCCTCGTTTGTTCCAACGATGGGCAACCTTCACGAAGGCCACCTCTCGCTGATGCGCCTAGCAAGACAACATGGTGACCCTGTAGTAGCCAGTATCTTTGTGAACCGCCTGCAGTTTGGTCCTAACGAAGATTTCGATAGCTACCCCCGTACTATGCAGGCGGATATTGATAAGCTTGAAAAAGAAGGTGTGTACATCTTATTTGCGCCTACCGAGCGAGATCTTTATCCGCAGCCACAAGAATATCGAGTCGATCCACCGCAGCAGTTGGGCGACATCCTTGAGGGCGAGTTCCGTCCAGGCTTCTTCAAGGGGGTTTGTACTGTTGTATTAAAGCTCTTTTCTTGCGTGCAGCCCAAGGTTGCCATATTTGGTAAAAAAGATTATCAACAACTGATGATCATTCGTCAGATGGCTAAGCAGTTTGCCCTACCAGTCGACATTATTCCTGGTGAAACCATTCGTGCAGAAGATGGCCTTGCCCTCTCCTCTCGCAATGGCTACCTCTCAGTTGAAGAGCGCGCAGAGGCTCCAGAACTCATGAAAGCTTTAAAAGAAGTTCGTGAACGCGTGCTGCAACTCAACAATCGCAACAGTCAATCCATCTCTGAGATTGAAAAAACAGCGGTTGCCTCTTTAGCTAAACGCGGTTGGCAACCGGACTATATCGCCATTCGTCAACAAAGCGACTTAGCACCTGCAAGCAATGAGCAACTGCAAGCTGATGAGCCTCTCGTCATTCTGACAGCAGCTAAGCTGGGTAAAACGCGTTTGATTGATAACCTCGAAATCTAAGTCTTGGGGTCGGTCGAGATATTGATCAAGCCCTTGTAAGGATCTCAATAGCTTTGATGTTATGTGCAGAGTGACCAAACCCTCTTAACAAGCTGTCACGCTGACCAATTTCAAAATCTGCAAATTCAAATCCGGGTGCTACAGCACAGCTAACTAAGCAAAACAAGTCTTGATGTATAAGTTTGGCAGCAAACCAAGTATTGGCCGGAATAGTGGCCTGCAAGCATTTCGAATTTAGCCCCAGTTGAATGGTTTGAAGTTCTTTGTTTTCATCAAAAAAGTGGATGATGACATCACAGCCGCTATGAAAGTACCAAGTCTCATCCGATTTAATGCGATGCCATGATGAAAAGTCTTCACCCGCCAGAAGATAATAAATACTGGTATAGGCGCTCTTATGTCCCGCGCCATCAGCACTAACAAGGGTTGGCGATCGATACATTTCTCGATAAAAGCCACCCTCAGGGTGCCGCAGAAGCTTGAGAGTCTCAACTAAGGCATTCACTGTTTGCATATGTCTCTATCGAGCTCTATATATTTTTGCAGCAGCATTTTGCTCGATGACTTTTTTCTTAAAGGCTGCTATCAACGCTTTCTGATTCAGGCTTCTACGAGTCTTAAACCAGTAGAAGAAACCAAGCAGCACAAACCATAATGGCAAGAAGTACAGCGCAATGCGTGTGTTCTCATTCAGGCCTAGAGCGTAGATGACAATAGCAAAAAATATAAATGCAACATAAACCATCGTTTTACCCAGAGGAGTCTTAAACTTCGACTCATCATGAACTTGGGGTAAACGCTTGCGATACGCAAGATAGGCAAACAAAATCATCGACCAAATATAAATAAAGAGAATAGCTGTTACGCTACCAACCAATTCAAATGCGCTCATCATGGACTGTGTGGTTGTCAGTATGAGGGATGCCGATAGCACAAGCCCCGTTCCAAAAAAGATGCCTCCAGTAGGAATCTTATGGGAAGATAACTTTCCAAAGATGGATGGCGCATGATGATTCTTTGCCAGGCCATATACCATGCGCGATGTGGCGTAGATGCCGCTATTGCTCGATGAAGTAGCCGAACTAATCACCACTCCGTTGATCAAGGATGCGGCACTTACCATTCCCACCAGCGAAAACATACCCACAAAAGGACTTTCGTCAGGAGAGATATCCACCCAAGGAGTCACCATCATTAAAACCATGACAGTGCCAATATAGAAAATCATGATGCGGAAGGGAATTTTATGAATTGCATCCGGCAGCATTCGCTCTGGATCCTTTGTTTCTGCCATCATGGTGCCAATGATTTCCATGCCAGCAAATGCGAAGATGGCGGTCTGTAAGCCACCAAGCAAGCCCGATACCCCATTAGGAAAAAGTCCTCCGTAGGACCATAGGTTACTGATATGAGCGGTAACCCCACTCGGAGAAACAAAACCGGTAATGCATAAGTAAATCCCTAGAGCAATCAGACTAATAATGGCAATGACTTTGATGATAGCCAACCAAAACTCTAGCTCCCCAAATGCTTTAACACTAAGAATATTTAAGGCGAGCAATAAAAGCACAATAGAAAGAGCGGATATCCAAGGGGGTAAGTTAGGCCACCAGAAAGCAATATAGCCAGTAATCGCAATAATCTCAGCAATCGCAGCAACGATCCAAGCAAACCAATACGTCCAGCCCATAAAAAATCCTGCTGACGGCCCCAGTAAGTCTTCAGAAAAATCAACAAAGGATTTGTAATTGAGGTTCGATAGGAGCAACTCTCCCATAGCTCGCATCACAAAATATAAGATGCAGCCAATGATGGCATAAATCAAAATGATGCTGGGGCCAGCAATCGATATGGTCTTTCCAGAGCCCATAAATAAGCCGGTGCCAATACAGCCACCGATAGCGATCATTTCGATTTGTCGCTGACCTAAACCGCGCTCTAATTTATGATGACTTTCCATACAAATCCAATTTCTGGTAAAACAAATTTAGCTGAATTCAGTTAATCGGCATTAGCACCCGTCGCTCAATCATTCTGGCAACCAAGACAATAATGGAAACTAAGAGTAAATATACTAAAGCGGTGAGTAAGTAGGCTTTGAAAAACTGAAAATTAGTGGAGGCTAACTCCTGCATTCGAGCAAAAAACTCGGTGTACTGAATCAAAAACGTAATCGAGCTATCTTTGAGGTTGCCTATCACTTGGTTGGTTAATGCCGGCACTGAAGTACGCAACACTTGCGGCAGAGTAATCAAGCGAAATACCTGTGACGGCCTAAAGCCTTGTGCCCTAGCGGCCTCTAACTGAGTCTTATCCAGGCCATTAAACGCCGTCTTTAGATATGCAGCATTGTAAGCAGCCACATTTAAGGTAAATCCGATCACTGCAACTGTGAAAGGATTCAATCGAACCCCCCACTGTGGAAGTCCGTAATACATTAAGAATAAAAGCACGATCAAAGGCATGCCGATAAAAAAGGAAATGTAGCTATTAATGGCATTGCGGATAAGGACATTTTTACTGAGCGTCAGATAGAAGACAAAAACACCTAATAAAAATCCCGTAACACTAATAACAACTGCTAATTGGAGGGTATTAGAAAGTCCAGCCAATATGAGCGGCATCTGCTCAAGAAGGTCACGCTCAAAACCGCTCCAAGATCCTGCCATGACTACTCTCTCTTACCAAAAAAAGCTCGTAGCTCTGGGTCGGAATGATTATTCGCAAGAACATCAATACGCTCATCTGCACGAATAACACCCCTATCCAAAAATAGCACCCGATCTGAAATGGAGCTTGCCAAACCCAAGTCATGAGTTACACAAATCATGGTGATTCCATTGCGATGCAGGCGATTTATGAGATCTCCAACATCGCGAGACATGATGGGATCGAGTGCTGAGGTTGGCTCATCCAACAGCAATACGGCTGGGTCCATCGCTAAAGCTCGTGCAATAGCAATGCGCTGCTTCTGTCCACCGGATAATTGAGATGGGTACTTACTTTGATGGGACGTCATCTCAAATCGAGACAACTCATGTAAAGCCTTCTCATTGGCTTCTTTAAGCCCCATACCCTCTAATTTACGCAATGCTAATGTGACATTTTCTAAGGCAGTGAGATGGCTATACAAAGCAAATTGCTGAAACACAAAGCCAATTTGCTTGCGTAATTGCCGCACATCTACATTGGGGCCCAAGATCTCATTACCCTTGAACTGAATTGATCCGGAGGTAGGCTCTACTAAGCGATTTAAGCACCTCAAGAGGGTTGATTTTCCGCTTCCAGAAGAGCCCATCAGGACCTTCACCTCACCTTGCTGCAAGTCTAGGTTAATCCCAGAGAGAACTAAATGACCCTCAAATTCCTTAGTGAGGTCTCGAATGGAAATCACCGTCATACAGCAACTTCTTTCATGCCTGGAATCTCATAATGTTTTTGAATCAACTGAACGCCGAATAATAAGATCCGATAAATCACAAAATAAAGAACTCCAACCATCAGATAAACATCAATTCCCTTTAGGGTGTTGGCTGTTAATGTCATGGCTTCCTTAGTGATTTCTGGAATACCTACGGTATAAGCAAAAGGAGAATATTTCAGCACGGAAGTAAATTCATTGACCATGCCGGGAATGGAGAAACGGAGCATCTGTGGAATTTCAATATATCGAAGCACCTGGATACGACTCATGCCCATTGCCCGTGCAGCAACTATTTCAGCTGGATCGACAGAATTAAATGCCCCACGAAAGACTTCCGTTAAGTAGGCGCCGCCTACCAAACCCAGACTAAGCGCCATCGCCATTAAGGGCGGCGGCTTAATACCTATCCCAGGAAGACCAAAGTACACCATGAATAGGAGAACGAGTACTGGAACACCACGAAAGATGTAGGTATAGATATCAATTAGAAAAGAAATGCTTCTGATAGAGAGTCTATGTAGGCTAGAAAGGAGTAGACCGACAACAAGGCCGGTCATACTACAAACCAATGTCACGATAACGGTGTAGACAACACCCTTACAGAGTTCTAGCAGAATACCTAAAAGACTCATGACGAACTTTTACTAGAGGATTACTTCATCCACTTATCTAAGATCGCTTGAATTTTTTCTGGCCCTAACTCCGTTAAGTACTTATCAAAGTCATCACGTAACTTGGAGCCCTTGGCAAAAGCAAATCCCAACTTATCGTAACCCTTGAATACATAGGCACTTTCCAATGGAAGCTTTAGCTTGTTTTCGTAATTTAAGAACACGGGCTCTTCAATAAATGCTAAATCAATATTGCCATTCTGCAGATCAGTTACCACCTCAGCATATGAGGGATAAAGCTTTACCTTACTCAAAGAGTAGTAACCCTTAGGTTCCAGCTCATTTCTGATTAAGTCATCATAGGCCATACCACGCGGGTAGCCAATCGAATATTTCTTGAGTTGATTTAAGTCCGTAATCTTAATGTTCTTACTTTTAAGACTTACGAGATGCCAAGAGTTATCGTAATAAGGCTGAGAAAAATCCATCGCCTCTTTGCGCTTATCCGTGATTGAGATGCCAGAAAAGGCAACATCGGCTTGACCGCTTGAAACAGCACCAAGCATTCCCTGCCAATCATAAGGAGTTACTTTTAAAGTGCAGCCACGGGATTTGCAATAGCCCTGGAAAATATCCATATCGACGCCAACAATCTGACCATTTTGATCAAATAGCATTGGTGGTGACGCAGGCGATACGGCTACCTTAATTTCACTTGAATTCGTCCCCTTAGAGCAGGCAACCATTCCTAGGCTTAGGGCACAAATCAGTAATAGCAAAAATCGGCGTTTCATAGACAAAATCCTTGTAGTAAAAATCGGGTCAATTAAGCTTAAAAACATTCCGTAAATCTGACCAATAATGCACCAAGATCAGAAGCGGCACAATGAAAAGTATTTCATTAAAAGGTATTGGCAGAAAGGCTGTTTGCAAATGATGATTCTTTGACAGGAATTGCAGAACAACACAATTCATGCCGTCATTGGGTTGTTTGCCAACCGATCTAAAGAATAAAGAACCGCCCTACTTCTAGATTCAGCTCTTTAGCCAATTCAGCACCAGTGACTTTGCCCGCAGCACCTTTAGCCTTCAGGACTTCAATCTGTCCACCGTGGCAGGTTACGAAGAAAGAATCTAGCGTGATTTGGGTTACTTCACCAGGCTTACCTTTAACGGCACCAAATGTAGCAGCTACGTGTTTGTGGCAATCGAAGATCTGCACTTTTTGCTCGCCAAACTTTGTCCAAGCACCTGGCGCTGGATTACATGCGCGAATCAGGTTATAGATTTGACTAATATGAGTCGCCCAATGAATCTGTGCAGCATTCACATCAAACCAGCCTTCATAGTTGGCCTGTGATTCATCTTGAACAACTTCTTGATGCTTACCTGCAACTACAAGATCAGCAGCCTCTAGGAGGGCTCGTACACCGATCGGGAATAAATGATCAAAGTAGATCTTGCCTAAGGTGTCATTGGGTCCAATGGCTACTTCTTTTTGCAAAATGACTTCACCTTCATCCAAGCCATCGGATGGGCGGAAGATAGTTAAACCTGTTTTCTCTTCACCTAATGCGATTGCCCAATTGATAGCGCTTGGACCGCGATATTTAGGTAGCAAGGATGGGTGATATTGAATCGTGCCGTGCTTCGGAATCTTACAAAGCTCTTGCGGCACAAACTGAAGCACATAAGCCATTACACAGATATCGGCATTGGCGTCAATCATGGCTTGGGCAGCCTCTGGACCCTTCAGTGAAGCAAACTGCAAGGGGGTTAAGCCCCTTGCTAACGCAGCTTCTTTTAAGACTTCGGGTTTGCTTGATTTGGGATTATCGGGTGGGCAGAAAACAGCAACCACTTCGTCGCCGTGATCTAAAAAGGCTTCTAACACCGCCTTACCAAAATCCGCACTCCCAATCAAAGCAACACGCATCTTAGATCACCTTCTCGTGACGTAATGCGATCAATTCATCGGTTGAGTAACCGAGCTCACTGAGAATCTCATCAGTATGCTCTCCAAGTAAGGGTGAACGCTCTACGTCAGTTGGACTATCGGACAACTTAATTGGGTTGCCAACAGTAAGGTACTTGCCACGAATTGGATGATCCACCTCAACCACTGTCCCAGTCGCGCGTAATGCAGGCTCTTCAGCAATTTCTTTCATGGACAGAATTGGGCCGCATGGGATATCGTATTTATTCAATACGTCCATGACTTCAAACTTCGTCATGGTCATGGTCCACTTTTCGATCTCGCCGAAGATTTCCATGAGGTGTGGCAAGCGTGCCATTGGCGATGCGAAACGCACATCGGTAATCCAATCTTCACGCCCAATTACTTTACAAATCGCCTCCCAAACTGGCGCCTGTACGATCACATACATGTAAGCATTTGGATCAGTTTCCCAGCCCTTACACTTCACAATCCAACCAGGCTGACCACCGCCAGAAGCATTGCCGGCGCGGGGTACGGCGTCACCGAACTCGCCGTTCGGGAATTGTGGGTACTCTTGCATCAGACCAACGCGCTCTAAGCGTTGTTGATCGCGCAACTTCACGCGGCACAAGTTCAATACGGCATCTTGCATTGCTGCCAACACTTTCTGACCACGGCCAGAATGAGTACGTTGATATAGGGCTGTAACAATACCAAGCGCTAAATGCAAACCAGTTCCACTGTCACCGATTTGTGCACCAGTCACCATGGGAGGGCCGTCATCAAAACCAGTAGTAGATGCAGAACCACCAGCGCACTGCGCTACGTTCTCATACACCTTGCAATCTTCGTATGGACCAGGGCCAAAGCCTTTTACGGAAGCCATGATCATCATCGGATTGAGTTCCTGAATGCGCTCCCAAGAAAATCCCATGCGATCAAGCGCGCCTGGTGCAAAGTTCTCAACTAATACGTCGCACTCTTTAATGAGACGCTCTAGGATTTCTTTACCCTTTTGGGTTTTGGTATTCACGGTAATGGAGCGCTTGTTATGGTTCAGCATCGTGAAATACAAACTATCTGCATCAGGAATGTCACGCAATTGACCGCGTGTTGCATCGCCTTCACCGGATTTTTCTACTTTGATGACGTCTGCACCAAACCAAGCCAGCAACTGAGTGCAGGTTGGGCCTGATTGAACGTGCGTAAAGTCGAGGATTTTGACCCCTTCTAGTGCTTTTGCCATGATTTAAGTCCTAATAAGAATGAAATATTGAATTAAAGCAATTTTACCAGTGGGAAATGGGAGAAATTGAGGCGTGCCCGTTTTTTGGGCATGGATTCCGTCTAAACCTGCATTTACTCTTGTTAGGGTCTATGTACGGCTAAGTCTGGGGATTTTCAAGATCAGAAAGGCGCTTTTTAAGGGCCCTTTCTTCGGCAAAACGCTCTGACTCATCCCGAATGACGGCAACCACTCCGTTAGCCTTCCCCGAGGCGTCAAAGAGCATGCCTACAGTAAAAGCGATCGAAAGGGTTCTACCATCCTTATGTTTGGCTGGAACCTTTAATAGCGAAGCGCCATAGCGGGTTGTACCAGTCTCCATAGAATGGCTATATCCCTCATTGTGTTTTTGACGTTGGCGTTCAGGAACGATGAGATCTAAAGTATTCCCAAGAGCCTCTTGCTCTGAATAGCCGAAAATGCGAGTAGCTGCTGGATTCCACAGTACGATCTTTTCATGGGCATCGGCAACCACAATCGCATCCCCTATGCATTCTACTAACTGGTGCAAATCAATATTGGTGTTCATGTGATCAGTCTATAGAGTTTTTGAGAAATAAAAAAGGCGCTCACTAGGAGCGCCTTTAAATTAATACCAGTGTTACTTGTTATTAAACTGCTTTGGCTGTGTGTAACTTAGCGATGTCATCAGCGCTATAGCCAAGATCAGCCAATACTTCGTCAGTGTGCTCACCCAATACTGGTGATGGACCAACTTCGATTTCCAAATCAGAGAACTTGATTGGGCTACCAATAGTCAAGTACTTACCACGTACTTTGTGGTCCACTTCAACGATAGAACCGCTCTTACGCAAGTCAGGTGAGTTAGCCAATTCTTTCATAGAGAGAACTGGAGCACATGGAATATCGAACTTGCGAAGAATGTCCACAGCTTCGTACTTAGTCTTGTCTTTGAGCCACTCTTCGATGGTTGCGAAGATGTCAAAAATCTTGTCTTGACGGGCTTCAGCTGTCATGTACGCTGGATCAGTTGCCCACTCTGGCTTACCAATCGCACGAGTAATCGGCTCCCAAGCGTGACCTTGAATTGTGAAGTAAATGTATGCGTTTGGATCTGTTTCCCAACCCTTACATTTCAACACCCAGCCTGGCTGACCGCCACCACCAGCGTTACCGCCACGTGGAACTACGTCAGTAAATGAACCGTGTGGGTACTGTGGGTACTCTTCCAAGTAACCAATCTTGTCCAAACGTTGTTGATCGCGCAACTTCACGCGGCACAAGTTCAATACAGCGTCTTGCATTGAGCAAGATACTTTTTGACCTTTGCCAGTTTTTTGACGCTGCATCAATGCAGTCAAAATACCAATCGCCAAGTGCATACCAGTATTAGAGTCGCCCAAAGCAGCAGCAGAAACAGTAGGAGGACCATCCCAGAAACCAGTTGTAGAAGCAGCGCCACCAGCACACTGAGCTACGTTCTCATACACTTTTAAGTCTTCGTATGAGTGGCCATCGCTAAAACCTTTAACAGAAGCCATGATCATTTTTGGGTTCAATTCTTGGATACGCTTCCAAGAGAATCCCATACGATCCAAAGCGCCCGGACCAAAGTTCTCAACCATGACGTCAGAAGTTTTGATCATCTTCTCTAAAACTTCTTTACCTTCTTGAGTCTTAGTATCCAAAGTCAAAGAGCGCTTGTTACCGTTCAACATTGTGAAGTACAAAGCATCTGCGCCTGGAATATCGCGCAATTGGCTACGAGTTACGTCGCCAGAACCTGGACGCTCAACCTTGATTACGTCAGCGCCGTACCAAGCCAACAACTGAGTACATGCAGGGCCTGCCTGTACGTGTGTGAAGTCAATAATGCGAATACCGTCTAATGGTTTAGTCATGTGTGTTTCTCCTTAAGTCTTTCTTGTTTACTTCAAATTTAGCTCAAAAATATTAACTTTTTATTACCGTTTGTTAATATCTTATTTCTTAGCAGCTGCGGTGGATGGGTTTAAGTTCGTTAAACGTCCACTCTCAGTACCTGCAGTTTCATCAATAACAGCATTAATGAGGGCTGGTTTACCGGCAGCAATCGCTTCTGTTAACGCTGCTTCTAATTCTGCTGGGGTAGTTACGTAGTAACCAACACCACCAAACGCTTCAATCATTTTGTCGTAACGAGCATCTTTAACAAACACAGTTGGTGCAACATCAGCGCCGCCTGTTGGGTTAACGTCAGTACCGCGGTATACGCCGTTGTTGTTGAATACAACAGTCGTGATTGGCAAGTTGTAACGGCAAACTGTTTCCAATTCCATACCGCTAAAGCCAAATGCGCTATCGCCTTCAACTGCAACTGTTGGCAAGCCGCTAGTAACGGCCGCGCCAATTGCATAACCCATACCGATACCCATAATGCCCCAAGTACCAGAGTCAAAACGCTTACGTGGCTTGTACATATCAACGATTGCACGGCAATAGTCGAGTGTATTTGCACCTTCGTTTACCAAGTTCACATCTGGGTTCTTCTTGATCACATCACGAATCACACGTAATGCGCCATGGAAGTTCATTGGATTTGCTTCTTTAGCCAATGTCTCTGCCATCTTGGCTAAGTTCTTATCCTTCTTCTCAGTGATCGCAGCAATCCACTCAGCACTTGGCTTAGGAACAGCAGAGATGCCCTTCAAGAGTTCACCAACGCATGAACCGATATCACCAATCAATGGAGCAGCAATTTGAACGTTGCTATCCACTTCGTTTGCTTGAATATCAATTTGGATAAATTTCTTAGGCTCTTTGCCCCAAGTTTTACCTTTACCGTGTGCCAGCAACCAGTTCAAACGTGCACCAACCAATAACACTGCATCAGCTTCAGCCAATATAAATGAACGCGCTGCAGAAGCAGATTGTGGGTGATTGTCTGGCAACAAACCTTTAGCCATCGACATCGGCAAGTAAGGGATACCTGATTTTTCAACTAAGTCACGAATCTCTTTATCGGCTTGAGCATAAGCAGCGCCCTTACCCAAGAGAATCAATGGACGCTTAGCGCCCTTCAACACATCTAATGCACGAGCAACTGCATCAGCCGCTGGGATTTGACGTGGAACTGGATCGATTACTTTGAAAATGGATTTCTTAGCTTCATCAGCAGGCATTGTTTGAGCAAGCAGCTGAGCTGGCAAATCTAAATACACGCCGCCTGGACGACCAGAAACGGCAGCGCGGATTGCGCGAGCAAAACCGATGCCGATATCTTCAATATGATTAATACGATATGCAGCTTTGCAGTATGGCTTAGCAGCATTGAGCTGATCCATCTCTTCGTAGTCACCCTGTTGCAAGTCAACGATTTCACGCTCGCTTGAACCAGAGATCAAAATCATTGGGAAGCAGTTCACAGTGGCGTTAGCTAAAGCTGTCAAACCGTTCAAGAAACCAGGAGCAGAAACAGTCATACAGATACCCGGCTTTTGCGTCATATAACCAGCAATAGCAGCAGCATTACCTGCGTGTTGTTCATGACGGAAGCCGATAAAACGCAAACCTTCTGCTTGCGCTAAACGGCATAAGTCAGTAATTGGAATACCAACGAGACCGAAAATAGTATCGAGGTCGTTTGCTTTCAGGGCGTCAATGACGAGGTGAAAGCCATCGGTTAATTGTGTGTTTTGATTATCAGTTGTCATAGAAATTTATATAGAAATTGCGGGTTTGCTCTTCTAGAGCCAATGCAATTTAGCTTTCGCTAACGTCTCCAATGTAGTTATAAATCGCATAACGGGTTTTGTGTCCCGCTTAGGCTGAGATGAATATTAGGCTTGGGGAAGAGGTTCATCATTGACTTCGGTCAATTTCCCCTTAAATCCTGTAATTACGGGCGGTTTTGCCCCTTAAACAAAGAGCTCTTTATGCTTCGTTTTAAGGCGACTTAGGGTCTCAGGAGAGAGATTGAGGTAAGCCGCTAACTCCTTCTTTGGAAGAAGCTCGAATAAATCCTCATATTTACGCAAGAAACGCTCTACCCGGCCTGGAGCATCGAGCATATGCAAGGTAATGGTGTGAGCCATGATTTCACTCATCAGGCGCATCACCTCAAACTCAAAGCTCTCTTTGAGAGGTTTGTGCTCCTCCAGGAATTCAGCCCACTTCTTCATGGGCATCCGAGCTACACGCGCCTTAGTGACACACGCAATACTGTATGGGGCAGCGGTTTTTAAGCGCCATGCGGCATAGCTGGTTTCAATATCTTTTTCGATAGCAAAACGCAAAATCATCTCTTTGGCATCCGCGCTCGAAACAATCCGTTTCAGAATGCCATCCAAAACGAAGTACTGCTCCATCTGGTGATCACCTTGATGCAGCAAGATTTCTGATTTTTTGAGGTCTGCAATTTCTAAATGGCGCTCTAAATCAGCCATTGCCGAGGGATCCAAGCTTTTTAAGACCGAGTTTTGACTCAACTGTAGGCGAATCAGGTTTTTTTCGGGATGCTTATCTAATACGGTCATGAATCCTTGCTCCAAGACCCTCTATTGTAGGCTTCTTTACCTCTCAAAGCCTTGGATCCCCTCTTGGCGCACATCAAATCCGCTAGAATGATGAGGTCATGGTGCTTTATTGCAGTGCAATAAAGTTAAACGGGAAACACTAAACGTGTGCTGCCCCCGCAACGGTAGGTAAATGCGTCTTTTCTAGCGGTCAAAGACGTCAGGAGTCTGACAAAGCCACTGTGCGCGTCAATCGCATGGGAAGGCCAGATTCTGATATTTACTAGCCCGGATACCGGCCAAGACAGGTGGAATTTTGCGGACGGGGACCTTCGCGCGCCAATAAAGCGCTTAGTTTCTTCATACTGCGCCCAATTGACGCCTGAACTCTTGCAAGTGAAATTCTGTTCGACCCAGCTTACGGGGAAGTGAGCTAGGCAATCGATGACAGAAAGTGGATCATGAAGCAGCAGTTCAACAACAAAAAAGCCGCACTCCTTTTGGGTGCCCTCATCAGTATTAATGCCTTCGCACAAAACAACGCACCAATAGTTTTAGCAAGTGTAACTAGCCCACTTAACCCCATCATCGTCACCGCAACGCGCACGCCAACCAAAGCGAGCGATGTATTGGCTGATAACGTTTACATTGGCCCTGAAGAAATTGAGCAAGCCGGACAGACGAGCTTGGTTGAATTGCTGCAACGACAAAAGGGTGTGACCATTTCTAGTTACGGAACAGGCGGATCTAATGCCAGCGTTTTCTTGAGAGGCACTACCAATAATCAGACTCTGGTATTGATCGATGGTGTGCGTATTGATGATGCAATTAATGGTGGCACTAACTGGTCAGTCATCCCACTGACCATCATTGATCATATTGAAATCGTATTTGGCCCTCAGAGTAGTCTTTATGGCTCTGATGCCATCGGTGGCGTAGTGCAAATCTTTACCAAAAAAGGGGATGGCCCCGCTAAGGTGGGCGCCTCTTTTGGATATGGTAGTTACGGCACGAGTATCAGTGAAGCCAGCATTAATGGATCTACTCAAGACGATCAAAAAATTCGCTACTCGCTTGCCGCAAGCCAAACCCTCTCTATGGGCTTTAATACCATCGCACCTAACAATAAGGATGGGCTTACCGCATCAGGCAGAACGGGCTACGCTCAAGACAGCATTACTGGCAGACTATCCCAGGAGTGGAGTAAGGGACAAGAGTTTGGATTGCAGTTTTTAAATAGTCGCCTGAATAACCAACTGCCCGGGTTTGATCCGCAAGAGTTTTTATATCAACAAACTCAAAATCAAGTTTCTCAATTGGGAACCTATTCCCTCTACTCTAAAAATCAAGTGATGGAAAACTGGCGCAGCCTCCTGCAAGCATCCGCACAAACAGGAACCGCACTAAACCATGCTCCTGGCACACCAGATAATCCAGCATACGACAGCACTCTGAATCAAAGACAAAATATCTACACCTGGCAAAATGATTTCGCTATTGGCGCTGATGTTTTGCAAGTATTAGCGGAAAGAAAAACCCAAAAAGTTTCCAGCAATCAATTGGACTACAACAACGGTGACTTCAACAACTTGACAGCGCCCTACCCTTTTTTGGGCTTTAGTCAAACCCGTAACACCAATTCAGGTGCTATTGCTTATCAACTGAAAAGAGAAGCGCACTTAGCTAACTTCTCACTCCGCAATGACAGCATCACAGGTTACGGACCACAAACTACAGGCGCAGCAGCGTACGGCTACTTCTTCACCAAAGAATGGCGTGCGAACATTAACTATGGAACTGGCTTTAGAGCGCCAACATTTAATGACCTCTACTACCCAGGATACGGAAATACAGCCATCCTTCCTGAGAAAAGTAAAAATACTGAAGCAGGACTTCATTACGAAAAACCAGGTCTTGATGGGCATGTCGTGGTCTTTAGTAACTCCATCTCAAACTTGATTCAAGTTAGCAATTCTGACACGTGCCCGGTGGGAACGGGCATCTTTGGCTGTGCATCCAACGTGGCAAGCGCCAAAATTACTGGTAGCACTTTGAGTGGTACCGTACAAATGTCCTCACTCAGCTTAAAAGGCTCCTTCACACAGCAAAACCCAGTAAACGAGAGCACTAATAGCACTCTGATAAAACAAGCTAAGCAATACGGCAATGTGGCAGGTGAATATCTTTATCTCAAATTAACTGCCGGGATCGGGGCCACCTTTTCCGGAAGAAGGGATGATTTTCAGGGTGCGAACACCGGCATGGGCGGCTACACCATCTTTAACCTCTATGCCAACTATGATTTAGAGAAAGACTTTAGCGTCTTTGCCCGCTGGAATAATGCCTTAAATAAGACTTACCAACTTAGTTATGGCTATAACACCCCGGGCTCAAACGTATTTGTAGGACTACGTTACGCCATGAAATAAGCTCTTTTTTCAGACTACAATGCCAGTATGAAAGAGACCGCCCCTCCTTCCACTGGCGACCTAGCCTTAGGTATGGATGCGCTTAGCGCATCCATCAATCGAGTGGCTGGAAAAATTCAGGTTATTGCTGAAGCTGTGCAAAGCATTAATCAAAATCGAGTGCAGCTTGAGGGTAAGATTGATGAGGCACAAAAGCGAGTTCAACGCATCTTGAGTCGCCTGCCAGAACAAAGCGACGGTCGCCAACTCAATCTACTTGGCGAAGCTATCCCACCAAATAACCCTGAGGATGACAATGAGCCAACAACGCATTGAGGTAAGTCTTGCCGGTCAGAGAATTACTCTGGCAACTAGTGCCGAGCATGAGCCATTACTCCGTGCAGCGTGCGTCTTGGTAGATGAACAAATTCAACTGGCTATTAATGGTGGTAACCGCAGTATTGAAAGAGCGAGCATGATGGCCGCACTCAAAATTGCTGGCGATCTTATTACCTTACAAAAAAATCCATCACAGCAAAGCAGTTCTTCCAATGTCAGCACAGATGAAGTTACTCGCCTACAGGGTGAGATTCGTGCACTTGAAGACCAGGTAGATGCTTTGATGCAAACCCTTTCCCTGCCTGGTTCGCCAAGGCCAATAGTTCCTTGAACCGATGCGCAAGCATCCGGAACGATCTTTACCTTGTGGGCGCGAGCGTTTTGCAAGTTCACAGTGCCAACTTAGACTTGGTTACTCCCTGAGCCTCTTAATGCACCCGAAACAGAGTAGCCGTTCCACCTTGAACCTTAGGGTTCAGGATGACGGCCTAGCGGCTAAGGCGGGGAATTCATGTTACTAAACGACATCTTGATGTTGATGTTGTGTGGTGCCATCTCTGGCTACCTGGCAGGACTGCTGGGTATTGGTGGCGGTATGATCCTGGTGCCCTTCATGATCTTGGTTTTTAATCATCTAGGATTTAGCCAAGAAGTGATTGTGCACATGGCCATTGCAACAGGCATGGCCACCATACTGTTTACAACCACCTCCGCAATTTGGGCGCATCACAAACATGGCTCGATTGATTGGAAATTAGTTTCTTATTTAAGTCCCGGAATGATTTTTGGTGGATTGGTTGGTGGCAGTGAATTATTCGAAGCACTCAAGACCTCATGGCTCTCACTCTTCTTTGCCGTCTTTATTGTTTACACCTCAATCCAAATGCTGCTCAATAAGAAGCCTAAAGCAGGTAGAGATTTGCCTGGGACGCTTGGATTATTTTCTTTTGGCACCTTTGCTGGAGCTCTTGCAAGCTTAGTAGGCGCAGGCGGGGCATTTATTACTGTGCCATTTATGCTTTGGTGCAATGTCAAGCCGCATACAGCGATGGCTACTTCATCTGGCTTGGGTTTTCCAATTGCAGCAGCAGCAACTATTGGCTATATGTATGGAAGCTGGGGCAATCCTAATCTTCCGGCAGGCTCTCTGGGCTTTGTTTATTTACCGGCGGTTGCGTGCATTGTGACGGTCAGTATCTTTACTGCACCCTTGGGTGCAAAGATGGCCAGAAAACTCGATATTGCTCAGCTCAAACGAGTTTTTGGCATCATGCTTTTTTTCCTTGCAGCCTTCATGTTTAATGAAAGTCGCAAGGCATTCGGCTTCTAATTACGCTGCGTACTGCTGACGCAAAATATTCTTTTGCACCTTACCCATAGCGTTACGAGGTAAATCAGCAACAATCTCTACGCGCTTTGGAATCTTAAAGTTTGCAATTTGTGTTTTCAAAGTAGCAATCATTGCTTCTGCATTGAGTTTTGCTCCAGCCTTAGGCACCACTACTGCCATCACTGCCTCACCAAAATCAGGATGCGGAATACCAATCACGGCACTTTCATCAACACCAACCATGTCATCGATAAAGCTTTCGATCTCTTTCGGGTAAACGTTGTAGCCACCAGAAATAATCAAATCTTTGCTACGGCCAACAATGCACAAGTAATCATTTGG
Source organism: Polynucleobacter sp. MG-28-Ekke-A2 (assembly GCF_035012985.1). NCBI lineage: Bacteria > Pseudomonadati > Pseudomonadota > Betaproteobacteria > Burkholderiales > Burkholderiaceae > Polynucleobacter > Polynucleobacter sp. MG-28-Ekke-A2. The sequence continues at coordinate 53,977 of NZ_JAYGQU010000005.1, forward strand.
AGCTTTGCCGCCATTGGCATCGCCACCCCAACGACCGACGTCGCCTGTTTTAAACCAGCCATCCTTGGTAAATTCTTCGGCAGTCTTCTCAGGCATACGCCAGTAGCCTGCAAATATGTTCGGGCCCTTCACTTGAATACTGCCAATCTCGTTTACTTTGCATGGCTTGTTATCTTCATCCACTACACGCACCTTAACGCCAGGCAATGGTAGGCCAACTGAACCACCTACGCGCTTGCCTTTGTAAGGATTAGAAACCAACATCACCGTCTCACTCATGCCATAACGCTCAAGAATCGGCTGGCCAATCACTTCTTTGAAGGTATTAAATGTTTCTGTCAGCAAAGGAGCTGAGCCGGAAACAAATAGGCGCATATTGCTTGCTACTTTTTTAGTAAATCCTTTGTCAGCCAATAGACGTACATAGAATGTAGGTACACCCATCATCACTGTGGACTGTGGCATGTGCTTAATCAGCTGTGCCGTATCTAAACGTGGCAACCAAATCATCTTGCTGCCATTAATCAATGCGCCATGCGCCGCCACAAACAATCCATGAACGTGGAAGATAGGTAAAGCATGTAGCAATACATCGCCTTTTTTCCAGCCCCAGAACTTTTGCAACACTTGTGCATTGCTGCCAAGATTCTTATGAGTAAGCATTGCGCCTTTACTGCGTCCTGTTGTACCAGAGGTATACAGAATCGCTGCAAGATCATCATCTTTTGCTGGAATAGTCTTGAATTTGTCGCTCAGATTTCGTGCACGCTCTAATAAGGTACCCGTACGATTCTCATCCAGCGTAAATACATGCTTAGTGCCAGCCTTGGAAGCCACCTTAGAAACCCAAGAGAGATTCTTGCTGCTGCACACAACCACTGCGGGCTCAGCATTCTCTAGGAAGTACTGGATTTCAGCTGACTGATAAGCGGTATTCAGCGGCAAATACACATAGCCCGCACGAATCGTTGCTAGATAAAGAAAAAGTGCTTCAGGAGACTTCTCAACCTGCACTGCAACCCTGGCTCCTTTTGGAAGCTTCAGGCTAGCAAGTAAATTGGCAAGCTTGGCGGTTGCTGACTCAAGGTCACCCCAAGAGTAATAAAGACCGTCGTGCGTCTCGAGAGCGCACGCTTTTTTATCCTTTGGAAAACCTTTTTCCAATACTGAATACAAATTCATGAAAATATTCCTTGATTTCTTAAACTAGAGGCGCACCCATTACCCTATTAGATAATCCAGTGGCGATTTCTGGGAATACGCAAAGCAATACAACAGAAAAAAGCATGATGAATACAAATGGCATCACGCCGTAGATGATTTCACGCAAGGTGATATCAGGGGCAATATTCTTAATAACGAAAATATTCAGACCAACTGGTGGATGAATTAAGCCCGTTTCCATCACAATAGTCATCACCACGCCAAACCAGATTAAATCAAAGCCAGCGGCACGCAGAGGTGGCAAGAAAATTGGCGAAGTCATCAAAATAATTGAGACGGGTGGCAAGAAGAATCCTAGGACGATCACCATTAGTAGAATGGCTCCCAATAGCACCCATCTGGAAGTATTTAGATCAACAATTGCCTGTGCAGCAGACTGACTTAAATGCAAGTAACTCATCACATTTGCAAATAAGAGGGACATACCAATAATGAACATCAACATCGCGGATTCGCGGATCGTGACATCTAATAATGGGTACAGGTCCTTGAAACGCCACATCTTATAAATCACTGCAATTAATAGAAATGCAAAGACTGCGCCCAATCCCGCTGTTTCAGCAGGCGTTGCATATCCTCCGTACAAGGCAACCATTACACCGATCAATAAAACTAAGAAAGGCAGCACTCTAGGCAATGAGCTCATTTTTTGCTGAATGGTGTAGGTTTGACGCTCCAATATGGGCGTAGAAACCTTAGTCACGGCATAAGCCTCGTAAGCGCTGGTGTACTCTTTACGGAAGCGATAGACCGTGTAGACGGAAAAGAATATGACCAGCATGACGCCAGGGCCAATAGCCGCCAAGAATAAGCGTCCCAATGATTGCTCTGCTGCCACAGAATACAAAATCATGGTGATTGAAGGTGGCAATAAAATTCCCAAGGTGCCACCAGCAGCAATAATGCCTGCTGCAAAACCTGGAGAGTAGCCACACTTACGCATCTCAGGAATTCCTGCGCTACCAATTGCAGAGCAGGTTGCGGGGCTAGATCCGGCCATAGCAGCAAACAGCGCACAAGCAAATACGTTCGCAACTCCTAAGCCGCCAGGTATCTTACCCATCCATACATGAAGAGCATCATACAAATCCTTACCCGCACGTGAACGGCCAATAGCGGCGCCTTTCAAGATAAACAATGGTATGGACATCAAAGTAATACTGGACATCTCCTCATACACGTTCTGCGCAACCGTATCTAATGATGAAGCAGGCATGAAGAAATACATAAAAATAATTGCAACAATACCTAAAGCAAAAGCAATTGAAATCCCCGAAAACATAATCACCAGGGTTACAAAAGCAAATAAAAGACCAATGGTAAGAATAGACATATTAGTGACCCCCACTCACAACATCAGTAGTGATCGTTTTTCTGATGAAAATTTGTAGAAATAGTTGAAATGTGAGCAATGCCATGCCAGCAAACATCATTAAATAGGGAATCCACAAGGGAGGAGCCCATGTGGAGTTAGTTACTTGACCATCTACCCATGCTTCCTGAAGCAAATCCCAAGTTTTCGTAGAAAAAAAGGCAAAAAATAGGCAGGAAATCACATCAATAACAATTCCGCGCACTTTATTAACCGGGTGAGGCAACAGGCCCTCAATTGCAGAAATTCCTATATGGCCACGCCTCTCTTGCACATATGAACTGCAGAGAAAAGTTACGCCCACCAAGCAAAATAGAGCAGCTTCATCTTGCCAGTCGTTCGCCGTATGAAATAAACCACGAGACATAACGCTGTAACTCAGAATGAGGGCCGCAGCCATCAGGGCGAGTGAGCCCAGTAACACCAAGAATTTATTCACTGCCGACATCACCCTGTCGGCAGCTTCTAGAATCAACATCATTTTATGAAAGCTTTTCTGCCGAGCGCATCATTGCAGCACAAGTTTCATTACGCTCCGAGAATTCTTTCCAAGCAGAATTCTTAGCCACTGCCTTCCATTTATCAACTACCGACGTATCCATTTCAAAAACCTTGTTGCCGGCTTTAACAAATGCAATGGATGCATCAATATCATCCAACTTGGCCTGTTCGGTACCAAATTTTTCCATATCCACCCCGACCGCCATAATGACGTCGCGTTGTTTTGGTGTTAAAGAATCAAACACCGTTTTTGACATCATGAGTGGCTCTAACATATACCAATAGGATTTATTTTTGGCGGAGGTAAAGTTTTTAGTTAACTCCGCAAGCTTGAATGACATTAAGCTTGCTGATGATGTGTAGGCTGCCTCTAGTGAGCCGGTTTGCACGGCCTGATAAATCTCATTCGAAGGAATCGAGGTCATTACGGATGCACCGGCTGCCTTAAGCATGGCATCAAATTCACGACTGCCACCCCTCACCTTAACGCCCTTAACGTCGTCCGGAACCACGATAGGACCAGAACGTGTAGCAACGCCACCAGCCTGCCACACCCAACTAACAATCACAATACCCTTGGACTCCATGACCTTATTCAAGATCTTACCAACTTCAGCATTTTTCCATTTAGCGCCCTGTTCATAACTAGTAACTAGCGCTGGCATTAGACCAATGTTAGCCTCAACAACCTCTCCACCCGCATAAGGCATTGGGTAGAAACTAAAGTCAAGAGCGCCTTTGCGGAGAGCGCTAAATTGAGCATTTGTTTTCATTAATGAGGATTGCGGATAAACGTCAAACTTCAATTCGCCGTTTGTTTTTTTAGTGACCTCTTCACCGAACTTCTTGCATAAACGATCACGGAAGTCTGTGCCACTTGGAAATTGGTGAGAAATCTTTAAACTTTTAGCGCCTGATTGAGCAAACGCGCTCAGATCGTAACCAGCAACGGATGCTCCAGCCGCACCCAGCAACAATGTGCGACGCAATTGAGAAATTTCTTTTGAATCTGTCATGCTCATCTCCTAAATGACTATTATTTTTCTACTTACAACTGTGGGTACTGCCAGTTTTGTAGCCGCTGGCTTCTTCATGTTCCATTCTAAAGCGAATACTCTGTGAATTCTGCTTTAGAGCCTCCTCTACTAAATTTCTTGCTTAGGGCTGCATTAAACGACCAACCGCACGGGAATAATCAATTTCACCCCGGGTAAATCGCTCATGATTCTCCTCAACAGCCGAAAGATCATATAAATAATTAACCATAAGTGCCGCGGACTGTCGCAAACCCTTGCGAGAGAGGTCTCCAGCCCAGTTAATTTGATGAAGCTTGGCGCCGTTGCCCAAGTGAAATTTGGCAACCGGGTTACCGTTACGGCCAGCAGAACCTAAACCCAAGTAAATACTTGCGAGGCACAGTAAAGCGGCTTTTTCTTTTTCAGTAGCATTGTCTGGATGCCAACCAGTACTTAAACGCTCAGACCAAGAGCGATTAGAAAGCCCAAGAACTTCCAAGGATTGCTCACGAGCTGTGCGAACTGCCGGCTTAAGTTGGGTGCCAGTCTTTTCACCGCCAACATCTGCGCCAGCAGAGACCCAGTCAATGAAACCCGGGATTGGTGAAAGGGTTACAAATGTTTTAAGACTTGGGAACTCTGCATGCAATTGCTCTGCAACCCGCTTAATCAAGAAGTTACCCATTGAAACACCACGCAAGCCTGGCTCGCAGTTACTAATGGAATAAAAAGCAGCCACTTTGTATTGTGAAGTTTGATGAACGGTCTCTGCCTTTTTATCTACCAAAGGCGTAATCACAGCGGGGATTTCTGGCAATAGCGCTACTTCAACGAAAATCAAAGGTTCATTTGGAAGCTGCGGATGAAAGAACGCAAAACATCTGCGATCAGGCTGCAAGCGGCGGCGCAGGTCATCCCAACCATCAATTGCGTGTACAGCCTCATGCTGAATGAGCTTTTCAAGAACTTCGGCGGGCGACTTCCAATCCACCCGATGCATCTTTAAAAATCCTGGGTTAAACCAAGAAGATAAGAGGTGACGTAAGTCAAAATCAACTGCTGTTAACTCTGGCTGCTTTTCAAGTAATTGCAACAGGTCACGACGCATACCTACGAGCGCAGCAGTTCCATTGGTTGCACGGTTAAGTCGACGAAACAATTCTTGCCTCGGTGGCTCAGTCACACGCTGTAATTTAATGTAATTGCGAGCACTCGCCTCTGCTGAAAAATTTTGCGCGGCAGCCATGACCGCAGCGGCATCGGGATTTAGCTTTTCAAATAGAAAATTGAAAAATTTAGAATGCTGATCTTTGGAGAGCTTGCGATAGTTATGGATGACATCATCGGCCATGCTGACAGCATTCGATTCACCGCGCTCAGAAATGAGTCGATTGACCGCGCCTGTAACGCGGGAAAAGTAACGGGCTTTTGCTAGCTTTTCAAGCATGTGTATCTCTCAAAGAATTCAACCCAAAGGGTAGCGGGTTGATTACTAATGTATAGCTGAGCCATACCTGAATCAATTAATGAAAGTGTATATTCATTAACTTTAAGTTAATGAATTAGAAAAAGTGTTTAGACGGGTTCAGGGATTATTGCGATGCAACATGCGGGTTTCAGCCGCTAGAGCAAGGATGTTGGGGTTTGATTCATTAGCCTGGAGGTACATTAGGCCGATATGCTGCGTCACCTGATATTTTGGCAATAATGGGGTAAATTCAATCGCATCACCCATTAATGCCTTCACCCTGCCGGGCAACAAAGATCTTCCCAGGTCCCCTGAGACCATATTCATGAGAGAAAAGATATCGCCCACCTTCATGACTACATTGGGGGCAAATCCAGCCAACTGGAAAGCCTCATAAAACCCTGAGGTGGTGGCAAAACCATCTTGAAGGGTTAAAAATTTCTCATTTTGGTACTCAGATAAATCAATATCAGCTTCGGTTGGCTTATTGTTTTTTGAGGAAGCCAAAAACAACTGGTCCTCAAAAAGGGGGACTACCTGGACACCCTCCGGAAGATCTCTTGTGGGAACTGCCATGACTACTGCATCTACATTTCCCTCGCTGAGTCTTTTCATCAAATCCTCGTTAGATCCTAGATATAAATCAATATCTAAGTCGGGTCTACGAATTTTGGTACCCATGATAACTCTAGGAATAATATTGGCCGTCAAAGAGTACATTGACCCCAGACGAATTTGCCCACTCTCGACACCGGCTTTGGCTCTCGTCTTTTTTAATACACGGTCTACGTCAGCCAATAAATCGGCACTTGCTTCAGCCAAATAAATAGCTGCTGGCAAGGCCTTTAACTGACGTCCATCTTTTACAAATAGAGCGCACCCTATTCCGGACTCCAGAGAATGCAGCGCCTTATGAATACTGACTGAACTTAAACGCAACTCTTCTGCTGTTTTTGAAAGACTACCGGTCCGAATAAACGAGCACAGCACCTCTAATTTTCGAAGTGTTAGCTCTTCATTCAGCATGAGCTAATTATTGACTCTTTGATTTAAATGCAGCCATGAGATAGAGGCCAAAGAACATCATTGGCACACACAACCACTGACCCATCGATAAACCTAAGCCTAGAAGGCCCAAGAAGGAATCGGGCTCACGCGCATACTCAGCCAAGAAGCGGCAAATACCGTAACCCAACATGAAAAATCCAGATATCTGGCCAACACGTCTTGGCTTACCCGCATAAATCCAAAGCGCAATACCCAGGAGCACACCCTCACCAAGCAGTTGATAAATCTGTGATGGATGGCGTGGCACAGAATCCACTAAAGGAAAAATCATTGCCCATGGAAGATCGGTAGGTCTACCCCATAACTCGCCATTAATAAAGTTACCCAGACGACCAAAAGCCAAGCCAAAGGGAACTAGTGGAGCGACCAAATCACTCACCACAAAAAAAGTGGTCTTATGCTTTTTAGCAAACCAGAAAAGTGCAACTAGCACCCCTAATAAACCACCATGAAAAGACATGCCACCTTCCCATATTTTAAAAATACTCAAAGGGTGAGTTAGATAGAAGCCTGGCATATAAAACAAGGTGTAGCCCAAACGACCACCTAACACTACGCCAAGAACGCCGGCAAACAGAAGATCCTCAAGATCTTTATAGGTCCAACCCAGGGCTTGATAACGAGGTGATTTAATGCGTAAGCGACCCAAAAGCAAAAATTGAACAAAGGCCATCAGATACATCAAGCCATACCAATGAATTGCAAAAGATCCAATACGAATTGCTGCAGGGTCAAACTGTGGATGAATCAACATAGTTCTTAGCTTTTGGATTGGTCAAAGTTATGTAACTCATGGCCTAACTCTCGGTAGGCTTTAAAGCGCTCGCGCCCTGCCAAACGCTCTGCTTCATTCACCGTGACCACCTCAACAATTCTGGGAAAGCGCGCAACCAAGGCTGGTACATCAGCAGGCATACGCATTCCTAAATGAATCATGACATCAGCATGAGGAATGTTATTCAGGGATGAAGATGCAAAGTCATCAGTTAAGACAATGGGCGTTTCTACTGCGGCCTCATCCTCAATAAAACAGTGCGGCAAGAAATCGGTACTGCTAAACGCCCAAAGAAGGTCGTTCAACTTTTTCAGATCTGCTTTCTCACCCACCATCACAATATTGCGGACTGGCTCACCTTCAGGCGTAGCACTCCAAATCTTACGCGTAAGGCGACAAGCGTATTCCAACTTATCACTCACATTGCTATGAAAATCAATTCGAGCCATTCAATATTTATCCGAGATCTAAGGTGCTTACTTGTGCTCGAGCAAGAAATTCACCAAGAGCGGCACAGGACGACCGGTAGAGCCTTTGGCGGCACCGCTTTTCCATGCGGTGCCAGCGATATCCAAATGAGCCCATTTATATTTCTCAGTGAAGCGAGACAAGAAGCATGCCGCTGTCACGCTACCAGCGGGACGACCACCAATATTAGCCACATCTGCAAAATTGGATTTGAGCTGTTCATGGTAAGCAGCATCCAAGGGCAAACGCCAAACCGTATCCAAAGAAGCATGGCCTGCTTTAGTCAATTCACTTACCAAGTTCTCGTCTTCAGAAAACAATCCGCTATGTACATGACCCAAAGCAATCACGCAAGCGCCAGTTAAGGTGGCAACGTCGATCACTGCCGCCGGCTTAAAGCGCTCTACATAAGTCAGCGCATCACAAAGAATTAAGCGGCCTTCTGCATCGGTGTTGAGGACCTCAATAGTCTGCCCAGACATACTCTTCACAATATCGCCAGGACGAGTTGCTTGGCCTGATGGCATATTTTCACAAGTAGGAATGACGCCAATCACATTCTTCTTTAATTTCATCAAAGCAACGGAGTACATCGTACCGATCACTGAAGCTGCGCCACACATGTCGTACTTCATTTCATCCATAGCTTCGCCTGGCTTTAATGAAATTCCGCCAGTATCAAAAGTGATTCCTTTGCCAACAAGAACAATCGGGGCCTCTCCTGCTTTACCGCCTTGATGCTTCATCACAATAAATTGTGGCGGGGTATCAGAGCCCTTAGCCACAGATAAGAATGAACCCATTCCCAAAGCTTCAATTTGTTTGAGCCCAAGCACATCCACTTTCAGAGCAGTCTTTTTGCTTAAACCCTGCGCTGTCTTGCCGAGGTAAGTTGGTGTACAGATGTTTGGAGGAAGATTACCCAAATCCTTCGCCAGGTTCATCCCCTCTACCATCGCGACGCCTTGCTCTACTGCAGGCTTCAGCTCTTTAGCACACGCATCGTTACCTGCAAAGACGAGATGCTTAAATGTGTCTGCTTTATCTTTTACTTTGAATTTCATTGCTGGTTGACGCACGCCAAAACGATAAGCTTGGTCGCCAGCGTATTGAACAGTTAGGCGAACCTCTTCGGCAATGAAGTCAGCTTTGTGTGCAAGCGCAAAGCTTGGTGTAAACCAAAGCGCACTTTCAACTGATCCGCCACTTAAAACCTTCAAAGCTGCGCGAGCAACTTTGGAATAAGTAGTCAAACTCCGTTCGCTAGCAAGATGCACATCGCCCAAAGCCACGAGTAATACTCGTTTTGCCTTAACCCCATTGGTGGACCAAGATTTTTCTGCGCGTAGCATGCATACGGAAGCTTGCGTGGAATCTAAATCCCCAACCAGATTGGCATGATTGACTGAGCCTCCGAGCAAAAGATCTAGCCCTGGCAAAAATCCTACTTTTGCCTTTGCGTCTTTAGCGCCTGAGAAACTATCAAAATCCGCCTTGGAATACGCCAAAACCAAGCAGTCGGTATTGTAGCTAAGCAAGGATTTGAGGCTAGATTTCTGGAGTTTTAGACTCTGAAGGTCTGCTTGAGGGAAAATCTTGGTGCTGAATTGAATTGTCATAATCTATTACAGTGTTTTGGTCGATTCAAAAGGGGGTAATCTGCTAATTTGGGACGTTTATCCATTATCCTCCGACATGAGAATAACTTCCCTTACCTGCAGCAATATAAGCCATTTACAAGCCCAATAACCCTTCATATCCAGACCTATAAATTCTCATGATTTTTAACCAGGCCCTTCGCCGCGAACTCAGTTTTACGACTGGCGGGGTCTTTTTGGTCTTAGTCACCATTATGGTGACCACCTTGGTGATCCGAATTTTGGGTTATGCCGCTAACGGGGCGGTCAATCCAAAAGATGCCCTGGTGTTGATTGCCTTGGCTACCCTGGGTTATCTTGCTGTTCTTTTAACAGTCTCCCTATTTGTCGCAACCTTAATTGTTCTGGTGCGCTGGTACAAAGACTCAGAAATGATTGTGTGGTTTGCTAGCGGCCTAAGCATTACCAATCTTATTCGCCCTATCATGCAATTTGCCACGCCGCTCATCATTGTGATCGCGCTCCTGGCTCTTTTTGTGTGGCCCTGGGCTAACCGAGAATCCACTTTAATTAGCCAACGCTTTCAACAACGTGATGACGTATCCATGGTGAGCGCCGGACAATTCAAAGAGTCCGCAAAAGCAGAGCGTGTATTTTTTATTGAAGAGCTCGATGTTGATAAAAGCGAAGTCAAGAATATCTTCGTGGCTGATTCCAAGAATGGTCGGCTGAGCATTGCAGTTTCCCAAACTGGTTTTATTCAAAACTCTGCTGGTGGCGAGAAATCCGTTGTGCTTCATAGCGGTAGACGCTATGAAGGGCAACCCACTCAGCCTGATTTCAGAATTCTGGAATTTAACGAATACAGCACCAAGATACGGAGTAAAGAATCATTGGCGCCCCCACCACGCGATCGCGAGAAGACGATCACTGAGCTTTTAGATGACCCCAATCCAAACTCTACCAGCCCCAATCGTGCTGAGTTACTTTGGCGTATTGGCTTGCCATTAATGGCATTGGGTTTGGTACTGATTGCAATTCCGCTTGCTTATGTAAACCCTCGCTTGGGCAATTACACTGCGATGTTTTATGCGGTCTTAATTTATTTAATCTATAGCAACTTACTGAACCTGACGCAAAATTTTGTCTCACAAGGCAAGGTCAGTGTATTTGTTGCTATTTGGCCTATTCATTTGCTCGCCCTATTAATTGCGATAGCTTTAATTCGCAATCGCATTAATCCTTCTCTAAAGTGGTGGCGCCGTCAATTGCCTGCCTCTATGGCCGCCAAATGAAATTGCTCTTTCCTTTTATTTACGAGCGCTATTTAGCCAAGCAGATTTATGCTGCTTTTGGCTTTATCTTGTTCGCCTTGGTAGCTTTGTTTTTGTTCTTCGATATCTTGAGCGAGTTAGGGTCCGTGCAGGGGGGCTACACGCTTCCTCTAGCGCTACTTCATGTACTTCTGAAAGCCCCAAGCCGCATTTCAGAAATCATCCCCATTGCAGGCTTGATTGGCAGTATCTATGTATTTGCAATGCTGGCTAGCCAGTCTGAGTTCACCATTTTGCGTATCGCTGGATTAGACGTTAAACGTGGGCTCATTACTCTCACAAAAATTTCACTTCCATTAATAGCGCTCACACTCATCATGAGTGAATGGGTTGGCCCTTATTCCGAAGCAAAGTCTGACCAGATTCGCATGAAGGCTATGGGCTCAGCCTATACGTCACAATTTAAAACGGGTGTTTGGGTAAAAGATCGGCTACGCGATGAGGATGGCAGCGGACCCGTGCGCCCAGGAGTGCGCTATGTCAACGTGGGCAAAGTTGACAAAGATAATGAGATTCAAAACATCCGTATGTATGAGTTTGATGATACCTATCATCTTCTCTCAATCCGTAGCGCAGCCTCCGGACAGTTTGATGAGACTGGCATTTGGGTTCTAAATGATGTCACCGAAACTCGCTTTAAAGAATCAAAGCAGTCCGACCCACTGAACCCCGTTTTTTCTGCGCAAACTTTTACGCACCCGATTCTCACTTTGGAATCGGAGGTCACGCCCCAAATTTTGAATGTTCTTTTAATTAGTCCTGAAAAAATGTCGATCATGAGCTTGGGTCGCTTTATCTCCCACCTTCGTGAAAACAAACAAGATGCGCAGAGACATTCCATCGCCTTCTGGAAGAAAGTGGTTTATCCCTTCACTATTTTTGTGATGCTCGCGCTAGCACTTCCCTTTGCATATCTTAAGGTTCGAGCAGGTAGCGTGGGTATTAAGGTGTTTGGCGGAATCATGCTGGGCATGAGTTTCCAGCTATTTAATTCCCTCTTCTCTAACGTAGGGCTTTTGGGCTCTTGGCCAGCGCTTCTAACAGCACTTACCCCGCCTTTGCTCTACTTCCTTTTGGCGCTATTCGGGTTGCGCTGGGTTTCCAAGGCTTAATACTCATAAATCATTTAGAATTTGATTCCTATATCATTGCTGATATATAGACAGGAATCCTCATGAATCTCCACCAATTTCGCTTTGTGCGTGAAGCCGTTAGGCAAAACTTCAACTTAACCACTGCTGCTAAAGCCTTATTCACCTCTCAACCAGGGGTTTCTAAAGCAATTATCGAATTGGAGGATGAGTTAGGCGTGGAGATTTTTCGTCGCCATGGCAAGCGGATTCGCTCCTTGACGGAACCAGGTAAACGCATTTTGAGCTCGGTTGAACGCATCCTTGATGAAGTGGAAACACTGAAGAGAGTGGGTAAGGATTTTGCTAGTCAAGATCAAGGCAGCCTCGTTATTGCCACTACCCATACACAAGCGCGCTACGCACTTCCTAAAGTGCTGACTGAATTTACTAAACGCTTTCCAAAGGTAAAGGTGAGTATTCAGCAAGGTAACCCAGGTCAAATTGCAGAGCTACTCACACATGATCGTGCGGATATTGCCATCGCTACTGAAGGGATTGCGAATACTCCGGGTGTACTGGCTTTACCCGGCTATCAATGGCAGCACGTACTCATGGTGCCGCTAAGCCACCCCCTTCTCAACCAGGCAATACTTACTCTAGAAGAGATTGCTAAGTACCCAATCATCACCTATGACAAAGCATTTGCTGGTCGCAGCAAGGTTGATGCAGCCTTTGCGCAAAGAAACATTGCGCCCGATATTATTTTGGAAGCGATTGATGCCGACGTCATTAAGACTTATGTAGAAACGGGTATGGGCATTGGTATTGTTGCGGGTCATGCTTATGACCCGGATCGAGATCGCAATCTTAAAGTGATTCCTGCAGGACATCTATTTGGCAACAATGTCACCCATCTTGGCGTCAAACAGGGTGCTTACTTGCGCTCATTTGTTTACACCTTCATTGAACTCTTCTCACCAACGCTCACCAAGAAAATTGTTGAGCAGGCGATGAATAACGAATCCGAGACTTACGAAATTTAAATAATCTGGGAATGCTCAAGGACTGAAGAGTCTTTGAGTGGTGCCTCGGGGCGGACTCGAACCGCCACGCCTTGCGGCACCGGATTTTGAGTCCGGCACGTCTACCAATTCCATCACCGAGGCAGGTGTTTGCAGTGGAAATTCTGCTTACTTTGCTACTTTGTTACTGCTAAGACATGAGAGTGTAACAAAAAATGGTTAGTTACCCCCTACCTTGGGTCTAGAACCCCTTAAAATGAGGTCTTCTAGCCAAATTATTAAAAGGACTTACCCGTATGGCCGGCCATTCGAAATGGGCCAATATTCAGCACCGCAAAGGTCGTCAGGACGAAAAACGCGGCAAGATTTGGACCAAACTCATTAAAGAAATTACCGTAGCCGCCAAATTAGGTGGCGGTGATATCGCTACCAACCCACGTTTACGTCTGGCTATTGATAAGGCCAAAGACTCCAATATGCCGAACGATAACGTGCAAAGAGCGATTCAACGCGGCACTGGATCTCTTGAAGGCGTGAACTACGAAGAAATTCGTTATGAGGGTTACGGCATGAATGGCGCCGCCATTATTGTGGATTGCTTAACCGATAACCGCACTCGCACCGTCGCTGAAGTTCGTCATGCTTTTAATAAGAATGGCGGCAATATGGGCACCGAAGGTTCTGTTGCATTTTTATTCAAGCATTGTGGGCAGATGTTATTTGCTCCAGGCACTAGCGAAGATCAACTCATGGAAGTAGCTTTAGACGCTGGCGCCGAGGATGTAATTACTCATGACGACGGCTCTTTAGAAGTGTTGTCTCCTGTTCCTGATTTTTCAAACGTACAAGATGCCATTAGTAAAGCGGGCCTCAAGCCTGAGCTGGCAACCGTTGCAATGCGCCCTGAAACCGAGATTACTTTGGAAGGTGATCAGGCTGAGAGCATGCAGAAATTGTTAGATGCGCTTGAGAATTTGGATGACGTTCAAGAAGTGTTTACGAACGCGGCACTTTAATTTTTAACTTTATTTCTTTTAATTACTTCATTTAAATACTAGATAGCTTGTTATGAAAATTCTCCTAATCGGATCTGGCGGACGCGAACATGCGCTAGCTTGGAAGTTGGCTCAATCACCACAAGTCCAAACGGTTTATGTTGCTCCTGGTAATGGCGGTACAGCTACTGCTAAACAAACTGCTGCAGGCATTGAGAACTTACCGATCACTGGATTACAGGAGCTGGCTGATTTTGCTAAGCGCGAGAAGATTCACTTAACCGTTGTTGGACCAGAAGCGCCACTTGCTGCTGGCATCGTGGATGTATTCCGCAATAATGGCTTGCGTATTTTTGGCCCAACTCAATTGGCAGCTCAATTGGAGTCTTCTAAAGACTTTTCTAAAGCCTTTATGAAGCGTCATGGCATTCCAACAGCCGATTACCAAACATTCTCTAGTGCACTTGAAGCGCATGCTTATATTGATGCTAAGGGTGCGCCGATTGTGATTAAGGCCGATGGCCTTGCGGCAGGTAAAGGTGTTGTAGTTGCAATGAGCCTTGAAGAGGCTCATGCCGCAGTTGACATGATGTTGGCTGATAACAAATTAGGCAATGCAGGCGCCCGCGTTGTGATTGAAGAGTTCCTAACCGGTGAAGAAGCTAGCTTCATTGTTCTCGTGGATGGCAAGAATGTTCTTGCATTAGCCACTAGCCAAGATCACAAGCGTTTACTCGATGCTGACCAAGGGCCGAATACTGGTGGCATGGGTGCTTACTCCCCCGCACCAGTTGTTACCCCAGAAATTCATGCACGTGCATTGCGTGAAGTGATCATGCCAACAGTGAAGGGCATGCAAGCAGATGGCATTCCGTATACAGGCTTCTTATATGCGGGCCTCATGATCACGCCTGATGGCAAGATTAAGACTTTAGAATTTAACTGCCGCATGGGCGACCCAGAAACACAACCGATCATGGCTCGCCTGCGCAGCGACCTTGTCAATGCACTAGATCATGCAGTTGACGGCACGCTCAATGAAGTTGAGCTGGAATGGGATCGCCGCACTGCCCTAGGCGTTGTGCTTGCGGCCCACAATTATCCCGACACCCCGCGTGCTGGGGATGTAATTACCGGCATTCCGGCTGACACGGCAGATCAAATTACATTCCATGCTGGTACAAAATTGCAAGATGGCACAGTAGTGACCTCCGGTGGACGGGTGATGTGCGTTGTTGGACTTGCCGATACCGTACGTGGCGCCCAACAAAAAGCATATGAAGCCATCAACCATATACAGTTTGACGGCATGCAATATCGTAAAGATATCGGCTACCGCGCAATTAAGTAAATCCATCAAGTTAGAACGCCCTTGTCAGATCAACAGACCCACATCGATATCACTACCTTAAAAGAATATTTTTTAGGTCTGCAAGATCGCATCACAAGCGCCATGAGCGCTTTGGATGGTAAGGTCTTTGTTGCAGATGAATGGCATAAGCCCGAAGACAGCAAACTCAAAGGCTATGGTCGCACCTGCATTTTGGATGGCGGCAATATTCTGGAAAAAGGGGGTGTGGGCTTCTCCCATGTCCGCGGTGATCAAATGCCTCCATCGGCATCTCATCATCGCCCAGAAGTCGCAGGTCGCAGCTTTGAAGCCATGGGCGTGTCTTTGGTATTCCACCCGAATAACCCTAAAGTACCCACCACGCACATGAACGTCCGTTGCTTTATTGCGCAAGCACCTGATAAAGAGCCCGTATGGTGGTTTGGAGGCGGCTTTGACCTCACGCCCTATTACGGCGTTGATGAAGACTGCAAACACTTTCATCAAACCGCTAAAGATGCCTTAGACCCTTTTGGCGAGGAGCTCTACCCTCGTTTTAAAAAATGGTGCGATGAATACTTTTACTTAAAACATCGCGAAGAGCCGCGTGGTATTGGCGGCGTTTTCTTTGATGACTTTAATGAGCTTGGGTTTGAAAAGAGCTTCGCTATGACTCGTGCAGTGGGTGATGCATTTATTAACGCTTACCTACCAATCGTACAGCGCCGCTATCAAGATAGCTTCACCCTTGATGAAAAGTCTTTCCAAGAATATCGCCGCGGCCGCTATGTGGAATACAACCTGATCTTTGATCGCGGGACTATCTTTGGTTTGCACTCTGGTGGCCGCACCGAATCTATCTTAATGTCGATGCCGCCAGTAGTTCAGTGGTGGTACAACTGGCAACCCAAGCCTGGCAGTCCTGAGGCTAAGTTGTATGACTATTACCTCAAGCCACGAGATTGGCTAGCTTGAGCGCTATAAAGAAAATTGGCATTCTTGGAGGTACATTTGATCCTCCGCATGTGGGTCATTTGAAATTGGCTACACATTTTGCAAAGCTACTTCACTTAGATGCACTACTGCTTATTCCGAGTGGTGAGCCGTGGCAAAAGGGAACCGGCATTACTCCCGCAGAAATACGCCTGAAGTTGACTGAAGCTGCGGGCATTGATTTAGCGCGTGCATTTTTATATCTCAAGATTCCCACTCAATTAGGCATTGATCGTATGGAGATTGACCGCGCTGGGCCAAGTTATGCGATTGATACCGTTAAAGCCCTACGTGAGCGCTTTGGAACAAGCGCTAACCTAACTTGGCTGATGGGAGCAGACTCTCTTGTTGCTCTGCCTAGCTGGAACTCCTGGGAAAAACTGAGCCAGTATGTGAATTTTGCGGTGGCGACTAGGCCACACCATGATTTAAAGCTAGAAATAAGCTCTGAAGTAGGTCAATTTTTGGAGACCCATCAAACATCAGACCCCGATACCCTTGAAAATAGCGCTGCAGGCCTCATATACATCGATGAAAGCTTGAATATTGATCTATCCTCAACCGCATTACGAGAATGCCTCAAATCCAGCTCACGGAGCTCTATTGCATCCGAGCAAATTCCAACCCACACCCTAGAAACCATTACAAATCTGGGCTTGTACCAGTAATCAAGCTAAGATCACCCTAAATAGAAAAATTATTCTCGAGAAAATATGGACTTACGTAAATTACAACGCGTCGTGATTGATGCCCTAGAAGATGTTAAAGCACAAGATATCCGCGTGTATGACACCACTAAATTAAGCGAGTTATTTGATCGAGTGGTTATTGCCACTGGTTCTAGTAATCGTCAAACCCGCTCTTTAGCTATGTCGGTTAAAGAAGAGGTGAATGCTAAAGGTGGAGAAGTCATTTCTATCGAAGGCTTAGAAACCGGCGAATGGGTATTGGTTGATTGTGGCGATATCGTCGTGCATATTTTGCAACCGATGCTGCGCTCTTACTATCAGCTTGAAGGCATGTGGGGTGCTAAACCTGTACGCGTGAAATTAGCTGGTGATAAAGGTCTTGTTAAGGCCAGCGAATCCGAAGACGACGAGTAGTCTCGTCGTCACTTGCGACAATGCGGCTCACCATCGTTTCTGTTGGTCATAAGATGCCTGATTGGGTTGCCACGGCAACTCATGACTACATCAAACGAATGCCTGCGGATTGCAGCATTGAAATCAAAGAGATCAAGCCTGATCTCACACCCGCAAAAGAAGCCGTCAAAATTGCAGCAGCCATTCCCAAGGGATCCAGAGTGATCGCTTTGGATGAACGAGGCAAAGACCAAACCACTCAGAATCTTGCCACTCAACTGGCTAGCTGGCGCCAAGAAGGCTTTGACATTACCTTTTTAATTGGTGGTGCAGATGGCTTGGATGCTGGCTTAAAAGCAAGTGCGCAAGCTATGTGGCGACTCTCCAGTCTTACCTTGCCTCATGCCATGGCTAGAGTCATGTTAGTAGAGCAGCTTTATCGAGCATGGACTATCCTGCAAGGCCACCCCTATCATCGCGAGTAATCCGTTGCACTCTTTTATTTATCTCGCTTCGCAAAGTCCTCGCCGCCAAGAGATCTTGAGGCAAATGGGTGTTCGCTTTGAAATGCTACTGCCAAGTCCCGGTGAAGATAATGAGAGCATCGAAACACCTCTCCCACAAGAAAAAGCACGCACCTACGTACAGCGCGTTACCTTGGCAAAAAGTGCTGCAGCACTCAGTCGATGGGAAAAAAGCGGCTTACCTTGGGCGCCGATACTCTGCGCCGATACCACTGTAAGCCTACCCAATCATCCCAATGGTGAAATTCTGGGTAAGCCAGTTGACGTAGCAGATGCCACCCGAATTCTGACTATGCTCAGCGGCAAAATGCATGAAGTTCTTAGCTCAGTAGCAGTGACCGTCAACCCCAATGAAAAACCCATACAGCTTGTACAGGTTTCTAAAGTTCAGTTTGCTGATTTGTTGATAGAGCAGATTGACGCCTACATCGCCAGCGCCGAACCCTTTGGTAAGGCTGGCGCCTATGGCATACAGGGCTTGGGCGGATCTTTTATTCCCTCAATTCAGGGTAGCTATAGCGGTATCATGGGTCTACCTATTTATGAAACGAAGCTTTTACTAGATCGTGCCCAAGTTAGCAGCATATGAATGAAGAAATACTAATTAATATCACCCCGCAAGAAACGCGCGTTGCTTTAATTCAGCAAGGAGCAGTTCAAGAGCTACAGATTGAGCGCACTCGCCAACGCGGTATTGTGGGGAATATCTATTTAGCCAAAGTGGTTCGTGTACTACCAGGCATGCAATCGGCATTTATCGAGATTGGTCTTGAGCGCACAGCATTTATGCATGTCGCTGACATCACACAAAATAATCCTCAAGCACAAATTGAAAAATTATTGTTTGAAGGTCAAACGCTATTAGTGCAAGTCTTAAAAGATCCTTTAGGAACTAAAGGCGCGCGCTTAACAACTCAGTTGAGTATTGCTGGACGCAATTTAGTTTATCTACCTCCAGCAGGTAGCGATACTGCTACTGAAAAATATATTGGTGTTTCTCAGCGGATTGATCAACCTGAAGAGCGTGATGCCATTAAGGTACGTCTTGCAGGCCTAATGGCTGAAGACGAAAAAGGCGGCATCATCGTCCGTACCAGCGCTCAGGATGCATCCGATACGGAACTTCAGCATGACATGCTTTACCTACGCACCACCTGGGAAAACATTCATGCTGCCATGAAACACAATCCAGCACCAACCCTACTCTATCAGGACCTTAGCCTAGCTGAGCGGGTATTACGCGATGTTGCCGGAGAAGACACGACTCAGATCCGCGTGGATTCGGCTGAGAATTTCGAGAAGCTCAAAGCTTTTACAAACGCTTATATGCCCAACCTTCTGGGCAAACTGACCCTACATCGTGGCGAGCGCGCCCTGTTTGACTTATTTGATGTTGATGCCGAGATTAATAAAGCACTAGGTCGCCGAGTCGATCTCAAGTCTGGCGGCTATCTCATGATTGATCAAACTGAGTCCATGACTACGATTGATGTAAACACGGGTAGTTACGTCGGCGCACGCAATCTCGATGACACCGTCTTTAAAACTAATTTAGAAGCGGCTCAAGCGATTGCACGTCAACTCCGCTTACGTAATCTGGGTGGAATCATCATTATTGATTTCATCGACATGCTGGGCAAAGACCATCAAGAATCAGTATTGCATGAACTCAAACGCAATCTTGAGCGCGATCATGCGCGCACCTCAGTGAGCGACTTTTCCGCATTGGGCTTAGTGGAAATGACCCGCAAGCGGACACGGGAGTCATTGGCCCACATCACCTGTGAGCCCTGTGCCACTTGCCTGGGCAAAGGTGAGATTAAAACCGCCCAAACGATTTGTTATGAGATTTTGCGTGAAATTGTGCGAGAGCATCGCCAGTTTAATCCGCGAGAATTTCGAATTGTGGCAGCGCCTGATGTCATTGATCTATTCTTGGAAGAAGAAAATCAATTCTTGGCACAGCTTGGCGACTTCATTGGGAAGCCGATTACCCTGCAAGCGGAAGGTAGCTTCCGCCAAGAGCAATACGATATTGTTCTGAGTTAAGTTTTCTGAATTAAGCGTTAGAGAATTGGATGCGATGTAAGTTCGCATACAAGCCATCATGCTTAATGAGATCCTCGTGCGAGCCATTCTCGACAATCTTGCCATGCTCCAGAACCACAATTCTATCGGCATGTTCAATAGTAGATAAACGATGTGCAATCACTAAGGTAGTTCTATTCACCATTAAGCGCTCGAGCGCTTCCTGAACCTGACGCTCAGATTCAGAATCCAATGCTGAAGTTGCTTCATCCAAAATCAAAATTGGCGCATTCTTATATATTGCTCGGGCAATAGCCATACGCTGGCGCTGTCCGCCAGATAAGCGATTACCGTTATCCCCCACCATCGAATCAACGCCTTCAGGCAACTCTTTGATCAGCGCGCTCAGATTGGCAGCCTCCAAAGCCTCCATGACACGTCCGCGATCAATGCCATCATGATCGTTAGCGCCATAGGCGACGTTGGCAGCAATCGTATCGTTAAAGAGAATGACATCCTGACTTACAAAGGCAATCTGGCGTCGCACATCAGCCAACACAATATCTTCAATAGGAATGTCATCCAAGAAAATGTGGCCGCTGGTCGGCTTATAGAAGCGTGGCAATAAATTAACGAGCGTAGATTTACCGCCACCTGAAGGACCAACGAAAGCTACAACCTCACCCGGTTTAATGTTGAGATTGATATTGCGTAAAGCATCTTTTCGCCCTACATCTTGTTGATATGAAAAGCCAACATCATCAAAACGAATAGCGCCTTTTGCCTTATTGAGCGACTTCATGTTTTGCTTACGCTCTTCATCTTCTTCAAAAGGTTGATCCATCAATCCAAAAATCATTTCCGCAGCAGTAAGGCCACGTTGTAGTGGCTGATTAATATCAGCCAAGTGCTTAAGTGGTGAAATCACCAACATCATGGCGGTAATAAAGGCTGCAAACCCGCCGACAGTCGTGCCTTCGGTGGCAGATTGCATCAACGCGATTACTAGCACTACGGATAAGGCCATAGAGGCAATCAGCTGAGTAATTGGCTGATTTAGCCCGCCCGCCACAGCAGACTTCAAAGCAAACTGACGTGCACGTTCAGCCTTTTGCTTAAAACGATTCGCTTCGTACTCTTGAGCACCATGAACTTTAACTATCTTGTATCCCGCAGCTGCCTCTTCCACAATATAAGCAAGCTCACTGGTGAGTGTTTGCTGTTCTCTATTGAGCGATCTTAGGCGACGATTAATTTTGCTCATGATGAATGCAATCACGGGAAAAATAAACAGAACAACCAATGTCAATTGCCAGTTTAGGTAGATGAGATAACCCATTAAACCAATTACAGTGAGTGAATCACGAACTAAGCTAATTAACATTCCACCCATGATGGAAAGAACATTATTTACCTCAAAGACAACGGCGTTAATCAGATTTGATGCGGAGTTCTGTTGAAAAAAAGTGGTCCTTGCATGCAACAGTGTTTGAAACATTTGCTCACGCAATTTTAATAACACCGCATTAATTACGCGAGTTAATAGATAGTTGGATAAAAATTGAGCCAAACTACGAACCAAGGCCAAGCCGACCAAAAAAACAGGGACTTGCCAGAGCTTGCTATTGAGCTGACCAGTGAACCCGCGGTCCAACAAAGGTTTCATCAGAGCCGGAATGGAGGTTTCGGCGCCAGCCACCAAAGCCATGGCTAAAAGTGATCCAATAATCAAGCTGTAATGGGGCTTGAGGTAGGTAATTAAGCGATTTAGGGCGGTGCGGTCTTGAGCATTCATATAATGAATTATGCCCACCTTATCAGTCATACTCATCACCCGCAATGAAGAGGCCAATTTGGACGATTGTCTGGCCTCTCTGGAGGGGATCGCCCAGCAGATCGTGGTTGTCGATACCAACAGCTCTGACTGCACCCTAGAAATAGCCAAAAAGCATGGGGCAAGCATTTCTCAGCCTGCGGATTGGCCCGGGTTTGGACCCCAGAAGAACCGCGCCCTGGATTTAGCTACCAGCGAATGGGTTCTATCGCTGGATGCCGATGAAAGACTGACTCCGGCTCTCAAATCGGAAATTCTGACAGCGATTCACCATAGTGCCCATGTAGATTGCTTTGCCATCCCCAGACTTTCTTGGTATTGCGGACGCTTTATCCGCCACTCTGGCTGGAGCCCGGATTATGTCGATCGTTTATTTAAACGCGGTACCGCCCGCTTCTCGGATGATTTAGTTCATGAGCGCCTGATACCGAATGGCCAAGTCGCCAAGCTAGAGAACCCCATGTTGCATTACAGCTTCATGAATTACTCTCAAGTCCTTCAAAAGCTAGATCGCTACTCCACCGCTTCCGCAGAGCAAGCATTTGCCAGAGGTAAAACCAGTAGCCCCCTCAAGGCAGCCCTGCATGGCGCTTGGGCATTTTTCCGTACCTATGTTTTGCGTGCGGGATTCTTAGACGGCCCCCAAGGATTTGCATTGGCAGTATCCAATGGTCAGGGAACCTATTACCGCTATATTAAGTTGTGGCACCTGAATCAGGAAACCAGTAAATGATTTCGATTTTGCTGGCTACCTATAACTGGCCACAAGCACTCAAGCTTTGCCTAGAATCTCTAGCCACTCAAACTGATCAGAACTTTGAAATCATCATTGCTGATGATGGCTCTACTGAGAGCACAAAACACCTCATTGAATCCATTAAAGCCTTACACCCGGCCTCTATTACTCATCTTTGGCAAGAAGACCAAGGCTTTCAGAAAACCAAGATTCTTAATAAAGCAATCGCTGCAGCCCATGGCGACTACCTGATTTTCTTGGATGGCGATTGCATTGTCCAGCCAGACTTTGTAGCAAAGCATCGTGCGCTGGCACAAAAGGGGTACTTAGTTACTGGCAGCAGAGTCCTGCTAAATGAAAGCCTCACCACCGAATTACTCACTTGGCCTCAGTGGAATTTTGAGCGATTTTGCTCTAACCTCATTAGCAAGCGCTTGAGTGGAGGCATCAATAAATATTGGCCCCTCAAAGTAAAGCTAGGCAATGGCTCTTGGCGCGACTATAAAAAATTTGTTTGGCGTCGTATCAAGGGTTGCAATATGGCCTGCTGGAAGGCTGATGCTGAAGCTATTAATGGCTTTGATGAAACTATGACCGGCTGGGGCCATGAAGATGCCGATTTTATCTTCCGCTTACAACACCATCGTATTCGCCGCAAGTCAGGCTCATGGTCTACTGAAGTCCTCCATCTCTTTCATCAAATCCATGATCAGAGTAACGCCGCTGAGAATGCTCGACGGGTTCGTGAGAAGATCTTGGCTAAGGCCCTTTGAGCATGCGCACTGCCATGACTGCGTACTCCACACTTAAACCTAAAAAGGTTTTATTTATTGCCACGAGGCAAATTGGAGACGTATTAGTAACAACACCCTTAATTAGCAAGGCTAGAGAGCTTTGGCCTGATGCGGAGTTTCATTTTTTGGGGTATCGCGGCAAGTTAGAGATGCTTCATGGCAATCCCGACATTGCTGAAGTGATAGAAACTTCAGATCGTCCCGGTTTTGGTGAATACCTCTCGCTCTTTAATCGCCTGTTTCAACGCTATGACTTAGCTTTTGTTACGCAACCTAGTGATCGCGCCTACCTGTATGGCTTAGTAGCAGCCTTTAAAAGAGTCGGTGTTCTGGGTGGTCATCCTCAAGGCAAAGATGTGCAAGATCAACAAAAGCGAAGTAAGAGTGAGAAGCAAAATACCTGGAAGAAATTCATCTGTATGCACACAGTGGATGTTGACTACTTTCAGCAGCATGTCATTACCGAAAAACTGCGCCTGCTAGAGGTCTTTTTTAAAAACCGAGCTGAATTATTTTCCAAACCGATCACAGTTACTCCGCCTACAGGAGAGCCCTTAACGCCGGTCATTACAAACGAACTTAAGCAACCTTATGTTGTTGTACACCCAGGACCCTTAACGGCCTATAAGCGCTGGCCCCTTGCGTATTGGCAAGAGCTCATCACCTGGCTCGTAAAGCAGAACTTCCAGGTAATCCTCAGTGCTTCACCCGCCAAGCAAGATGTACAACTCAATCACGACATCATTTCTCTGCTAAATGAAGAAACTAAGAAAAAAGTCGTTAATGCTGCTGGTAAATTATCCATTCCGCAAGCGGGCACCTTGATTCGTGGTGCTGCTTTGTATATCGGAGTTGATACTTCAATCACCCATCTAGCAGCAGCATGCAACACACCAACCATCGCCCTCTTTGGCGCCACCCCACCAACGAACTTTGGGCCATGGCCCAATGGTTTTATTGGTGAACAGCCATATCAATTGCGTGCTCGCACCCAAACCGTTGGCAGTGTCACCATCCTGCAAGGCCCTGGTGAATGCGTGCCTTGCCGTAAAGCAGGATGCTTAGATAAGGCCGATAGTTATAGTGAGTGCTTGGACTTACTAGAACCTCAGCAAGTCATTGAGGCGATTCAGAAAGCATTACCGAACTAGATCAACCAATACGATCAGTGATACTGAATCTGTACAGGATCT
Source organism: Polynucleobacter sp. MG-28-Ekke-A2 (assembly GCF_035012985.1). Classification (NCBI taxonomy): domain Bacteria; kingdom Pseudomonadati; phylum Pseudomonadota; class Betaproteobacteria; order Burkholderiales; family Burkholderiaceae; genus Polynucleobacter; species Polynucleobacter sp. MG-28-Ekke-A2. The sequence continues at coordinate 78,405 of NZ_JAYGQU010000005.1, forward strand.
TTTTGCTTAGAAGCTAGGATTTGATTTAGTCCGTGCAAGCAAGCATCGTCTGGATAAATACGCAACTCTTCTGGGAACTGCATCAAGCATGCGCCCCCACTGGTAGTAACGGCAGCCGTCAGCATTAAGCCTTTCATACCATCATTCGATCCCGGCGCAGCAGGGGCAGATGCACCAAGCTTAGGATCACGCACACGATTAGCCATAAGGTAGGGATTAATTTGGCTACGGAGCATCTTGATATCAATTGCGTTATCAATGCAGACATGAACATTGCGAGCAAAACGCATACGCGCACCCGTGATATCCATCACTGCCTCAGACACAATGCGCATACCGCCTGAGAACTTATCAGGCGTCACATTGACCTTGGCAACCAAGAGCTCATCTTCTTTTAGCCAAGAGCGATTAGGCTCGTAGACTTCGCTATACAAAGTGACTTCGAGGGCAGCAGAGCCATCATCGATAGTTGCAATCATCATGCGACCGCGTTGCCCAGTCAGCATTCGTGCTGAAGTGATAATGCCGGCAATGAGTTGATCTTTACCCTCTGTTACCTTAGCTAAAGGCTGCCGGATAAAGTGAGAAGTCTCATCGCGATAGGCGTCAAACATGTGCCCCGTTAGGCAAAGACCTAAGGCATTCTTCTCTTCTTGCAAACGCTTCTTCTCAGACCAGATAGGCTCGCGAACTAACTCTGGAAGATGGCGATCCTCTTCGCCAGCTGCCTCAAACAAGCTCACCTGGTGAATCGATGCCTCCGCTTGCTCAGCAGCCTCAATCGCTCTAGCTAAAGAGGCAAGCAAGGTAGAGCGAATGTCATACAAATTTCCGCCCGCAGGAAGAGAGTCACGATACAAGCTATCAAACGCACCAGCACGCATCAGCGCTTCAATAGCGCGGCGATTGACTTGTCTACGATCCACTCTTGCACAGAAATCAAACAAATCTTTAAATGGCCCGCCACTTTCACGTGCCTTCACGATAGATTCAATCGCCGCCTCACCGGTACCACGCACGGCGCCTAAGCCATAACGAATGTGACTGATGGATGAATCTGGAGCTGCATCGGGTGCGCGCAATGGCGTGAACTCATAAACACCAGTATTGATATCAGGAGAGAACACCCGAATGTTATTGACTAAGCAATCGTCATACAGAATTTTCACCTTATCGGTGTCATCCATCGCGAGTGATAAGTTGGCCGCCATAAATTCAGCTGGGTAATACGCCTTGAGCCAAGCAGTTTGATATGCCAAGAGTGCGTATGCAGCAGCATGGGACTTATTAAATCCGTAGCCAGCAAAACGCTCCATCAAGTCATAGATCTCATTTGCCTTTGACTCGGTAATGCCGCCCGCTTTTGCACCATCACTAAAGATTTTGCGATGCTGAGCCATCTCTTCAGGCTTTTTCTTACCCATCGCACGACGTAACATGTCGGCACCACCTAGTGAGTAGCCACCAATCATCTGCGCCATTTGCATCACCTGCTCTTGGTAGACCATAATGCCGTAGGTCTCACGAAGAACAGGCTCAATTCGGGGATCTGGATACTCCACTTTTTGACGACCATGCTTACGTTCAATAAAGTCTGGGATCAAATCCATTGGGCCTGGACGATACAACGCTACCAAAGCAATAATGTCCTCAAAGCGGTCAGGCTTGGCTTCACGTAGCATGCCTTGCATACCGCGGCTTTCTAGCTGGAACACGGCAACGGTATTGGCGCGCTTGAGAACATCAAATGCTTTTTCATCATCGAGCGCAATCTCACCGATATTCCAGTCTCTGCGATCAGCGTGTAATGCTTTAATCCAACGCTCTGCTGCTGCCAAAATAGTAAGCGTAGTCAGACCCAGGAAGTCGAACTTCACCAAGCCAATCGCTTCTACGTCATCCTTATCGAACTGGCTAATAACGGAGCTACTGTCTTGATCTTTACTTTCTTGCGTATAGAGCGGACAAAAATCGGTGAGACGCCCTGGAGCAATTAATACGCCACCCGCATGCATACCGACGTTACGGGTCATACCCTCTAGCTGTTGCGCCAAGGAAAGTAGTTGACGCACTTCATCTTCATTCTTTTCGCGTTCGGCTAATTGCTTCTCTTCCTTCTTCGCCATCTCAATGGTCATGTACTGACCTGGCTTATTCGGAATGAGCTTAGCGATACCGTCTACGAAGTTATAGCCCTGCTCTAGTACACGCCCCACATCACGAATCGCCGCTCTCGCAGCCATCGTGCCAAAGGTAGCAATCTGACTTACCGCATCTTTGCCGTATTTATCTTTTACATACTGAATCACACGGTCACGACCATGCTGACAGAAGTCGATATCGAAGTCGGGCATCGATACCCGCTCTGGATTTAGAAAGCGCTCAAAGAGTAGGTTGTAACGGAGCGGATCCAAATCGGTAATCCCGAGTGAGTAAGCCACTAAAGAACCAGCACCCGATCCGCGACCAGGGCCTACAGGCACGCCATTATTTTTAGCCCAGTTAATGAAGTCCGCCACAATCAAGAAATAGCCTGGGAAACCCATTTGAGAAATCGTCTTGACTTCAAACACCAAACGCTCGTGATAGCGCTTCATTTCTGTTTTGCGCTCTTCTACATCCGGGAAATTGCGCTCCATGTGGCGCTTCAAACCAATTTCCGATTGCTGCAAAAGATAGTCATCGAGCGTAATACCAGGAGGCGTAGGGAAATCTGGTAAACGCGGTTGACCTAATACCAATGAGAGATTGCAACGCTTGGCAATTTCAACCGAGTTCGCCAATGCGGCTGGCAAATCTGCAAAACGTTTTTCCATTTCCTCTTGGGTTAGGAAGTACTGCTCGTCATTAAACTTTTTGGTTCGACGTGGATTGCCGAGTAACTCGCCTTCAGCAATACAGACCCGGGCCTCATGCGCAGTAAAGTCGCTCTTTTGCATGAACTGCACTGGGTGTGTTGCCACCACTGGCAAATTTAACTCGCTGGCCAGATGACAGGCAAGTTGGAGTTGTTTTTCATCTTGAGGATTACCACCGCGCTGGACCTCGATATAGAAAGACTTCGGAAAGAGTTTTTCGTAGCGTCTAGCAACAATCTTCGCTTGATCTTCTTGCCCACCCAGTAGCGCGATGCCGATTTCACCCATACGTGCGCCAGAAAGTGCAATCAAGCCATAAGAGAGTGTGCGCTTGGCAGCTTTATCCTCTGCTTTTGCAGCGGGCTCACTAAACCAAGCGGCATCGACTTCAGCGCGACCACGGGATTGATTGTCGAGAGATGCCCTACTGAGCAACTCACATAAATTGAGGTAACCGGAATGATTTTGTACCAAGAGCAATAAGCGATGAGGCTGATCTGGATCCTGAGGATTGCTCACCCAAACATCCGCCCCAGCAATGGGCTTGATCCCGCCAGAACGGGCGGCAGTATAGAACCGCACCAAACCAAATAAATTACTTAAATCGGTAATCGCTAACGCGCCCATCTCATCTTTGACGGCAGCAGCTACCGCATCATCAATGCGCACGACTCCATCCGTAATCGAAAACTCGGAATGGACGCGGAGATGTACAAAACGGGGTGAAGCCATGAGATGATTTTAGCTGTGTCGACATTCAAAAACCCTCCACCCCCAACCGGCGGCTATCGCGGGCGATTCGCCCCCTCGCCTACTGGTCCGCTACATGCCGGATCCCTGGTTGCTGCCCTGGGAAGCTGGCTAGATGCCCGAAAAAACGGGGGTAAATGGCTGCTCAGAATCGAGGATTTGGACACCCCAAGGTGCCTCCCTGAGGCAACCAGGCAAATTCAGGCTCAATTGCTCGCCTGCGGCCTTTCTTGGGATGAGGAGGTCGTTCAGCAATCTCAGCGCCAAGAGGCTCATCAAAGGGCTTTAGAACGCTTAAATGGGCTTCAATGCCTGTATTCCTGCACTTGTTCAAGACAAACCATTGCCAATGCCCTGGCCAAGCTCGGAATAGAAACTTCCCGAAACCAAGAAATGGCCTATCCCGGCACCTGCCGCCCCGCTACCTTAATTAGCAATCACGCAGAATCTTTCGGGGAATTGCAGCGGGCTTGGCGGATTGCCCTTCCCCAAAATTGCCATATTGAATTTAGGGATTTAGCTCTAGGCTCTCAAAACCAAAACCTCAATACAGAAGTGGGTGATTTTGTAATACGCAGAACTGATGGCTTATTTACTTATCAGCTAGCTGTAGTGGTTGACGATGCCGAGCAGAACATTACACACATCGTTCGTGGCAAAGATTTGCTGAGTAATACTGCAAGGCAAATTTATCTACAAGAGATATTGGGATACAAGCGGCCAGAATATCTTCACCTGCCACTGGTGCTGGATGAGCACGGTGAAAAACTCAGCAAGCAAACTTTAGCCACCCAAATCAATACGCAAGATGCAAAGCACTCGCTGATAGAGCTACGTAAAGCGGCAACACATTTGGGATTGCAGAATTTGCCGGATGGCGAGAATGCCACTATTGCAGAGTGGCTGCTTGCAGCCACTCATGCATGGCCTACTTTTTCTTAAAGCCGCCGAGTAAAGCGCCAACAGCGGGCTTAGCAGGGGTAATGCCCGCCTTCTTCTCTTCTGGCTTAGCGGGATCTGCAGAAGCTGATGGTGCTGCAGATGGCTCGTAAGGCTTGTAGAAAAAGGGGTCAGACATTTTGGCTGGTGCACTGTAAGAACTTCTAGATCCACTGGAGCCGCCATAACCACTAGATGAAGGGCGACTTTGTGAAGGTTCACCTGCTGGTAAAGGCTGCACATCCAGCTTGCGCTTCATTAGCTTTTCGATATCGTCAAGCAAACGCTTTTCACTGGCATCCACCAAAGCAATCGCATCACCTTTACTACCAGCACGACCCGTACGGCCAATGCGGTGAATAAAATCTTCTGCGTTATAAGGCAGCTCGTGATTAATCACGCACGGCATATCGGGAATATCTAAACCTCGAGCAGCCACATCGGTTGCTACTAATGCTTCGATTGCGCCAGATTTAAATGCGTCCAAAGTTAAAGTACGCTCACCCTGACTCTTGTCACCATGAATCGCGCCCGCTTTAATACCGTCACGCTCTAAGGCACGAGATAACTTTGCACAGCCTAAACGACTATTGGTAAAGATGATGCATTGGCGTGATAAGCCAGCACGCGTGCGTGCTTCAAGCACTTTGACAATCGCGCGTTGCTTATCGGCAGAGGAAACCATGTGCACTACTTGTTTCACCGTATCAGCCGCAGCATTTTGACGTGCCACTTCAACCGTTACCGGAGTACGTAAATAACTTTGTGCCAGTTTCTTAATTTCTGGTGAGAACGTTGCAGAGAACAACAATGTCTGTCTTTGCGCAGGAATCAAATCAATGATGCGCTGTAGGTCAGGCAAGAAACCCATATCAAGCATGCGATCGGCTTCATCCAAAACCAAAATCTCCACTTGGGAGAGGTTGGCCACTTTAGAGCCGATGTGGTCCAGTAAACGTCCTGGGGTAGCAATCAAAATCTCTACGCCATTACGCAAAATTGCGACTTGCTCTTTCATATCCACGCCACCATATACAACGGCAGCGCGTAAATCAGTGTGTTTTGAATAACCGGCGGCATTTTCAGCCACTTGAACTGCCAACTCACGGGTCGGAGTGAGAACCAGTGCACGGATTGGATGACGTGCTGGCGATGCGCTGTTACTCGCGTGACGCAAAATCTTTTGAATGATCGGCAATACAAAGGCAGCCGTCTTACCAGTACCAGTTTGTGCTGCACCCATCAAGTCACTACCCGCCAATACATGCGGAATAGATTGCGCTTGAATCGGAGTAGGAATGGTGTAACCCTGCTCAAGAACCGCTTTTTGAATTTTCGGATCTAAACCAAAGTCAGCAAAAGTGATTGTTGCTGGAGGAGCAGTATCAGTAGCAGCAGGGGTAGCGGTATCGCTCACCCCTGTAGAAGAATTTATTTCAGTAGCAGTATTTGTCAAGGTAACTTACAGGATGGCCGCAATGCCGGCCTTAGCAGTTTCAGCATCCTCGGTCGATTTAACGCCGGAAACGCCGACTGCGCCGATGGTAAACCCATTTACATCGATATTGACCCCACCCTCCAACATGCCCGAAATATGTGGGGCAGATAAGAAAGAGGTGCGGCCGTTGTTAATAATTTCTTCATAAACGCGACTCTCACGTTTACCCATTGCAGCTGTACGTGCTTTTTCTTGTGCAATGTATGCAGATACCGGAGCACAACCATCACGACGAATCAAGCCCAACATATGACCGCCGTCATCACAAACGGCAATCGTTACAGCCCAATTATTGGCAGCCGCATGATTATTTGCTGCGTCCAAAATCTTTTGAGCATCAGCTTGAGTGAGGTAAGGTTTAGTCGCAGTCATGTTTAATCTTTCTATCTCGAATATGGTGTATTTATTTTATGCACTTCTATATAAGTACTTGAATTATAAGGGGTGTAACCAGATTGAACCTGAGGAATCTAGCTCCACCCACCCTAATTTGCTCTAAGTTGCCCTAAGTACTTCTTATTTAAGGAACTCTTGGGCTGCAACGACTCCGCTGGCCTTCGGTTTGTAACCCATAGAGCCCAGACTCATCTCTACCCCACTGAGGGCGGCCATCAAGCTCAATTCATTGCAATCGCCTAAATGGCCAATGCGAAATGCCTTGCCTTTGATCTTGCCTAAACCCGTTCCCAAGGAGAGGTTAAATTTCTCCAGTGCATGTTTACGCAATACGTCAGCATCCATACCTTCTGGTGTCGCGATACAAGTAAGCACTGGTGAATAGCAGTCTTTATCTTGACACTGAATTTCTAGACCCCATGCATTAACCGCTTCACGACAAGCAGCAGCTAAACGCTGGTGACGTGCAAAAATCGTATCCAATCCTTCGGCCATCATCATGTCCATGGCTTCATGTAAACCATACATCAAATTGGTGCTGGGAGTCGTTGGCCAATATCCATTTTTATTAGACTCTAGAATCTCATCCCAAGCCCAATACGATTTATGTATTTTGTTTTTTTCACTAACTTCAATTGCACGCGGTGATAAAGCATTAAAGCCAATTCCAGGTGGCAACATCAAGCCTTTTTGTGAGCCGGAGATAGTTACGTCCGCGCCCCATTTGTCATGTTCGTAATCGGCTGAACCCAAGCCGGATACGCTGTCTACGAGCAATAAGGCAGGATGCTTTAAGGAATCAATTGCTTTACGAACCGCTGCAATATTGGAGGTAACGCCAGTTGAAGTTTCGTTATGCACAACACAAACTGCTTTGATCTCATGACCAGTATCTTTGCGCAAACGCTCTTCAATCAGAGATGCATCTACACCCCAACGCCAAGAATCTTGTCCGGCTTTACCAACCACTTCAACGTCTAAACCAAGACGCTTACCAAGTGCACGCCACAAGTTTGCAAATTGACCAGTTTCATAGAACAACACTTTGTCACCAGGATTGAGAACGTTGACTAATGCACCTTCCCAAGCACCCGTTCCGGATGCGGAATAAATAATGACCGGCTGCTCAGTTTTAAAAATCTTTTTGATGCCATCCAACACCTTGAGGCCGAACGCACCAAATTCTGGACCACGATGATCGATAGTTTGATAGCTAATGGCGCGCAGTACGCGTGGGGGCACAGGACTTGGGCCAGGGATATGTAAAAAATGGCGTCCTGATGCGTGGTTATCAAGTTTCAACATGCTTTGTCTCACTTTTAAAGTGTTTATAGGTAGTAATTTCTGTTGATAGTGTATGACAATTTTTAGTAAATTTCCATTTTGTATACAAATTATTTTAAATAATCATCAGAATAAAGCTTAAATTCAGCATTTAAGGGCTGTATTTATACCTTAAGATAGTTTATTCTTATTTTGTATACAAATTAATAAGCCAATAGCTTAACTAAGGGTTGATCCATGACCGCAATAGAACAGCCAAATTCACAAAATTTGCATGAAGCGACTTTCGAGAAGCTGAGATCCCTCTTGGTTGAGGGCAAGATTGCCCCTGGCAGCAAATTGAATGAACGTGAACTGGCTGAGAGCCTCAACGTCTCCCGCACACCCATTCGGGAGGCGATTCGCCGTCTAGCAGCCGAAGGTTTGGTAGAGCTGATCGCCAATCGTGGTGCGATTGCTGTGCAACTCAGCCTTGCAGATGTTTTAAATACGTTTGATGTCATTGCAGACCTCGAGGGATTTTCTGGAGAATTGGCTGCCAACAATATTAGCGATGCCACCCTCTCTGAATTAGAAGCCCTCCAATATGAAATGATGGCCTCCTATGCGCGCCGAGATTTATCGAGTTATTACAAACTCAATTTACGTATTCATCACTTGATTAATCAGGCGGCAAACAATCCTGTTCTCTCCAAACTCTTTACGCAAGTCAATGCGCGCATTGAAGCATTACGCTTTCGTTCCAATCAAGATGGCGTTAAGTGGGAAAAGGCTGTGGAAGAACATCAAGAAATGCTCGATGCCCTTAAGGCAAGAGATGGTGTCCGCATGCGCAAAATCATGATCCAGCACGTCAGAAATAAACGCGATGTGGTTGCTCAATTACTCCAATCAGAATCCCCGTTAGAATCCGCCAAATCATGAACAAACCCTTAGATCTTAAAGAACTCATGGTTGATCAAGCGGCTTTAGCGGCACGTCTTCGCAAGGAGACTTCAGGTGAGGTGATGACTGATAGCGCCAGTCGTGGCCGCTATGCAACCGATGCCTCAATCTATCAAGCCATGCCGGTTGCAGTCTTTGTGCCGAAGACTGCACAAGATATTGCTAGCGCGATTCAGATTGCAGCGGAGATGGGTGTACCCGTTCTACCGCGTGGAGGCGGTACTAGTCAGTGCGGTCAAACTACTGGCGCAGCACTAGTTATTGATAACACCAAATACTTCAGAAATGTTTTAGATCTCAATCTGGATCACGGTTATGTTGAAGTTGAACCAGGCATTGTCCTAGACCATCTCAATGGCTCACTCAAACAACACGGTCTTTGGTATCCAGTGGACGTTTCTACTGCTGGACAAGCGACGATTGGCGGTATGGCCGGAAATAACTCTTGTGGTAGCCGCTCAATCGCTTACGGCAATATGGTGCATAACGTTTTAGGTATTGATGCTTGGTTAGCAGACGGCAGAGTTGCTAACTTTAGCGATTACGCAAGCAGTACTGGTGCGGCAAAGCAGTTGGGTGGTTTTGTTAAAAACCTAGCCACCACTCTCCAACCAGAAATCGAAGCACGCTTTCCTAAGGTGTTGCGCCGTGTTGCAGGATATAACCTCGATATCTTCCACCCTCAAAGTGAATTACCTTACACCCAAGATGGCAGCGTCAACCTTGCGCACCTTTTAGTTGGTAGCGAAGGCACCCTTGGGTACTTTAAGTCCCTCAAACTCAAGCTCGCGCCTTTGCCACAACATAAGGTGCTGGGTATTGTGAACTTTGCTAGCTTTTATAAAGCTATGGATAGTGCTCAGCATATTGTGAAGTTAGGTCCAACTGCTGTTGAGCTGGTTGATCGCACCATGATTGATTTAGCGCGTAGCAATCCCAGCTTTAAGAAAACCATTGAAACCGCCTTAATTGATCACACAGCCCAGACTCCGGAAGCCATCTTGTTGGTAGAGTTTTCTGGTGGGACTCATGCACCATTACTTGAGAAGCTAAAAGCCTTACAAGAACTCATGAGTGATTTAGGTTTGCCAGGATCTGTTGTACCCATGCCTGATGCTTCTTTGCAAAAGAACTTATGGGAAGTGCGCAAAGCGGGCCTCAACATCATGATGAGTCTCAAGGGTGACGGCAAGCCGGTGAGCTTTATTGAAGACTGCGCCGTTCCCCTGGAGAGTTTGGCCGAATACACCCAAGCCTTAACAGAAGTGTTTTCTAAATATGGCTCACGTGGCACTTGGTATGCCCATGCCTCTGTGGGCACCTTACACGTACGCCCTATTTTGGATATGCGCAGAGATGGCGCTCAGAAGATGCGTGCGGTTGCTGAAGAAGCTTCCGCCTTGGTACGAAAATACAAAGGCGCTTATAGTGGTGAGCATGGCGATGGCCTCTGTCGTGGCGAATGGATCTCTTGGCAGTTTGGCCCCAAGATCACTGAAGCCCTCGCACAAATCAAACACGCTTTTGATCCAAAGGGATTATTTAATCCAGGCAAGATCATTAATCCACCTAAGATGGATGATGCGAGCAACTTTAGATTTCCACCAAGTTACAAAGTCATTCCTCTACAGCCTGTATTAGATTGGTCTGCTTGGAATGTGCAAAACGATGCTATTACAGAAGCAACTACTGCCCCTGGCACAGGCGGTGACCCAGCCATGGGCTTAGCTAAAGCAGTGGAGATGTGTAATAACAATGGCCACTGCCGCAAGTTTGATGCTGAAGTGATGTGCCCTAGCTATCGCGTAACGCGTGATGAGAAACACCTCACCCGTGGTAGAGCAAATACCTTGCGTCTAGCGCTTTCGAATCAACTCGACATCAAAGATGAGGCCTCACCGCTCGGTAGCGATGCGATTAAAGAGGTGATGGAGCTATGTGTGAGCTGTAAGGCTTGTCGTCGCGAATGCCCTACTGGCGTAGACATGGCGAAGATGAAGATTGAGTTCCTCTCCGCCTATAAGAAACGTGTTGGACACTCGTTACGGGATTTAGCGGTTGCCTATTTACCTAAATACGCCCATACGATTAGCGCTATTCCATTCTTGCCAGCATTACTCAACTTGCGCAATCACATTAAACCTATTGCAACACTCCAAGAGTGGGTCATGGGTATTTCTGCACAAAGAAGCTTGCCGAGCTGGAAAAGCAAGACCTTCTGGAATCAGAAAGCAGCAAACTCTTATGAGTACACACCAGAGCAGCTTGCTAGCAACTCTGATGGCAAAGGCATAGTTCTGTTGGCAGATACCTTTAACGCCTACTTTGAAGATGAAAATCTCCAAGCGGCATTAAAAGTACTCAATGCTGCTGGCTATCGCGTGCATATTCCGCACAAGAGTCAAACAAATAAAACAAAGCAAGCTAATAACAATGAAAATGGCTGCTCTAAAGAATTTTGCTGTGGCAGAACCTATTTAGCTGCAGGCATGGTCGATAAGGCAAAAGCCACTCTCGGTGAATTGGTTGATCACCTCGCGCCATACGCAGCTAAGGACATCCCAATCATTGGTTTAGAGCCTTCCTGCTTATTTACCTTGAAGGATGAAGCCTTGGTGATGGGTTTTGGTGACAAAGCAATAAGTGTTTCTAAGCAAGCGCAATTACTCGAAGAGTTTTTATCTAGCGAAGTACGAGCAGGCAAGCTCAAATTGAATCTCAAAGCGGCCGATAAGTCAGTGCTTTTTCATGGTCACTGCCATCAGAAGTCATTTGCTGCAGTGACCCCTGCAATAGAATTACTCAAGCTCATTCCTAATGCAGAGCCTAAATTGATTGAATCTTCTTGCTGCGGTATGGCCGGTAGTTTTGGCTATGAAGCCGAGCACATTGAAGTGTCTAAGCAAATGGCAGAAGCTAGTCTTTTGCCTAGTATTCGGAAATCACCAGACAGTTGGGTGGTAGCCGATGGCACTAGTTGTCGCCATCAAATTGCCGATGGCACCCAACGAGAGGCTGTGCATATTGCCAGAATTTTGGCGGCGCATCTATAGGAGAAAAAAGAGAATGGAGCGGCGTATTTTTATTTAACGAATGACGCCATAACCCACCATTAGCAAAGTTCCTGTCAGCAAGGCAGGAACCAAACGCTTGGTGGGTTTAGAGATCATCACGCCGATAGCTAAAGCACAAATCAGCGCTCGTATCCACAAAGGTACGGTTGCCATCAGGCCGAGCGGCATCACAATCAAACGAATAGTTAAAGCAGCAACCATCGCATAGGTCACAGCAGCCAGCCAGCGGAAGATCTCGCTATCTTGGTTGATGCTTTGCGATAGCAATACACCGATCGCACGACAGAAGTAGGTACCCAGACAGGCGCCCACTAAGGCAATCCACAAACCCCATCCAGAGAGGGCGTTAGTCATGGCGTTGATTGTGTCTATCATCCAAGCACCCCAGATTTTTTGCGCAAGAACTTACGGTCAATAAAGTAGGCGATGGTTCCGGAGACTAATCCTGCGGTTAATAGGCTGGTATCGCGATCAACTATGAAGAAGATGGGGCCAAAGATACAACCTAAGCAAATCGCAATACGGTTAATCCAAGGCTTTACTTCAGTAAATGTCAGTAAGAAAAACAAGGGATTAATAAATACCAATCCTAAGGTGACTGGTTTGGGCACCATACCCGCCAGGTAAAAACCCAGAATGGTTCCCGGAATAGAAATCAACCAGCATAGCAATCCCAAGCCAACAAAATAGCTAAGGCGATGCTTCACTTCAATCGCATGAAACTCGCGCATGGAGATAGCCCATGCTGTCATCGCTAATAGATGAACAGAAGCATATAGACTGCGATTGCGATCTTTTTGGTGGAACTGAGGAAAGAGTGTCACCGTCATCGTAATGAAGCGCGTGGATGTCAGCGTGACAGCCAAAGCGATAGCCACAACAGATGAGCCGGTAGTAGCCATCTCGAGCAAGACCACCTGCCCCGGTAATGCAAACATAAAGAAGGAAGTAAAGGTCGTAAACCAAACATCAAAGCCGTTGGTTTTACCCATTGCTCCGAAGCCCACCATGCCAGCAAAGAGCACCATTGCTGGAGCGCCCGCTGCATCCCGGATACCAGACCAAAACGCATCGCGTGAATTTTTAAAGCGCTCTGCCGCAGACTCTTCTAGCGCGATTTCGCTAGGATCAATATAGGGCTGGTCTGCGGATGACATGACTTAATTGTAAGCTTTGTAGGACTTCTAAGCCTTCAGGGCCCATTTAATATGCTCAGCTACTAGAGCATCAGCTTGGGCAAGTGCCTCACTTAAAGCTGCGCGTATGGCTGACTTATCAGCTTCGACTACCTGATTACTTGCTAGCCCATTACCCATTGCTACAGCCAAATTACGACGCCAGCGGCTATAACCAATTCTGCGAATGGCACTGCCTTCATGTCGCCGCTCAAATTCCGCTTCAGTCCAGGACCACAGGTGCAAAAGGGATGCCTGCCCCAAGCCATGGCGTCTGGCAAAGTCTGGTAACTCAGTGCGTTTAGCAAATTTATTCCATGGGCAAATCAGTTGGCAATCATCACAGCCATACACACGATTACCCATCGCACTTCTAAATTCAACTGGTATGGCTTCAGGATTTTCAATAGTGAGATAAGAGATACATCTACGTGCGTCTAATTGATACGGCGCAGTAATGGCTTGAGTAGGGCAAATATCGATACAAGAGGTACAGGTACCGCAATGCTCTTCAATCTCTTGATCCAATGGAAGTGGTACATCCACCAAGATCTCACCCAAAAAGAATGTCGAGCCAGATTCTCGATTCAGTAAGAGCGTGTGTTTGCCGCGCCAACCTAAACCCGCCTTACGTGCCAACTCTACTTCCATCAGCGGAGCCGAGTCTGTGAACACGCGATAACCTAATTTACCAATGCGCTCTTCAATGAGTAGGGCAAATTCTTGCAAACGATTACGAAGTACCTTGTGATAATCACGCCCTCTGGCATACATCGAGACCACTGCTTGAGTGGGATCTTCCAAGCGTTGCCACTCAGTATCGAAATCAGTTTCGGGCGGAAGGTAATTCATGGACACACAGATGACGCGCACGGTACCGGGAACTAAGAGCTCGGGATTGGAGCGTAATTCAGCATGGCGTTGCATGTATTCCATATGACCGTGACGACCCTCAGCCAGCCATTCCTGCAAACGTTCTGTTGCAGGCCCCAAATGAGTGTCGGTAATGCGTAAGCCATCAAATCCTAAGGATGCAGCCTGCTCCCCAAGCCAATCACGTAGATTGGACTCATCTAAAGATTGAGGACTAGTAGATAAAGGCATATCGAATACAGAATGTAGCGCAATAATTGAATAAACTAGGGGAATGGCTCAAACACAGGCAACCACAGCAATTCCGCTCACTGCAATAGATCTCTATTGTAGGCAGGAAGCCGATACCGCCTCTCTTGCTAAGCATCTGGCTGCCAGTTTTGAGCACTTTCTGACTAATCAGCCAGGTTCCCATTTAAACATCTCTCTAGAGGGTGATCTTGGTGCTGGCAAAACGACCTTTGCGAGATACCTCATCCAGGCGCTAGGTCACGAGGGCAAAGTAAAGAGTCCTACCTATACTTTGTGCGAGCCTTATCCGCTGCAATTAAAAGAGCAAGCAATCACTGTTCATCACTTTGATTTGTATCGCATGCGTGATCCCCTGGAATGGCAAGAAGCGGGATTTGCAGAGCATTTTGATGTCCCGGGTATTTGCTTAATTGAGTGGCCAGAAAAAGCAGAGGGCACTTTGCCTGCATTTGATATTCAGATTCAGTTAGCTGCTGGTGCGGATGAAAATGAGCGCATCATCACAATCAATGTTTTATCTGCGCAAGGTAAAACCTTGGTTGATGACATACAAGCGTCTCGGTAATAGCTAAGCAGTTAATGAGTAATCAAAAAATCAATCTCTCCAGAAGGCAACACCTCAAGACTTCTGCGAAGTTCTTAAGCTTTGCTCTTTTGCTGACTGAGCTTGATATTGCTTGGGGTGCCAAGATATTAGGTGTGCGTGTCTGGCCTTCTGAGGACTACACTCGCGTTACCCTGGAATCTGATAAGCCGCTCCCGATTACGCAGCAGATTTTGACGAACCCAGATCGCTTGGTAGTTGATGTACAGGGATTAGAGCTAAATCCGACTCTTAAAGATTTGGTAGCTAAAGTAAAGCCAAATGATCCGTATATCTCGCAAGTTCGGGTTGGGCAGTTTCAACCGGGGGTTGTGCGTTTGGTGTTTGATTTAAAAGAACCGATCAAGCCGCAACTCTTTACGCTTGATCCCATTGGTGAGTACAACTACCGCATGGTGTTTGACCTCTACCCCACTACGCCACCAGATCCATTAATGGCTTTAGTGAGAAGTAGCGCCAAGAAAGAAAGCGCCCTGGAAAAATCCAATGAAGAGGTGGATCTCATTGCACAGTTCGCCAACAAGAAAGAAAAAGAGCTGGCTAAAACTCCAGCAGTACCAGTTGCGCAAGCTATTCCAGACCCAAAGGAATTGCCAGCACCCGCTAAGTACAAACGCCTGATCACGATTGCGATTGATCCTGGCCATGGCGGCGAAGATCCTGGCGCTATTGGCGCAGCAGGCTCACGAGAAAAGAATGTCGTACTCGCCATTGCCAAAAGACTCAAAGACAAGATTGAAGGCGAAGCCTATATGCGCCCTTTCTTAACTAGAGATGGCGATTACTTTGTACCACTGCATGTCAGAGTTCAAAAAGCCAGACGTGTTGAAGCAGATTTATTTGTATCCATTCATGCTGATGCTTTCATTGAAAGAAATGCCAAAGGTGCATCCGTATTTGCACTTTCCCAAATGGGAGCCAGTAGTACTGCTGCCAGATGGATGGCCAATAAAGAAAATGCTTCCGACTTGATTGGCGGCATTAACATCAAGACTCAAGACAGGCAGGTTGCTAACTTGCTATTAGATATGTCGACTACCGCCCAGATTAAAGACTCCTTACAGGTGGGCAACTCCATCTTGAGGCAAATTGGTGGATTTGCACCTTTACACAAAGGCAAGGTAGAACAAGCCAGCTTTGCTGTTTTGAAGGCTCCAGACATCCCCTCAATCTTGGTTGAGACCGCTTTTATTAGCAATCCGCAGGAAGAAGCCCGATTAAACGATGATGGCTATCAGGACCGAATTGCAGAGGCGATTTTGAAGGGAATTAAGGACTATTTTTCCAAAAATCCACCGGTTGCCAGACGGATAAATTCATAAGTCACTTGTAAGTACAAGGGTTGAGGGGCAGCCCCCGCAGACCTGAGGATGGCAAACAAACTTCTTGCTATAATTTATGGCTTAACTGGGTCGGTAGCTCAGTCGGTAGAGCAGCGGACTTTTAATCCGTTGGTCGCGAGTTCGAATCTCGCCCGACCCACCAGCAATACTAAGCCTCGCTTCTGCGGGGCTTTTTTATTGCCAGCGATATCTTTTAAAACTGTCCTTTTTAGCCTGTTTTAGGGTCATTTATTGGCTAGGGAATCCAATCCAAATCCAATAAAATAGCGAAATGCCAGCAAAGATTGTCACAACACATCAGCTTCGCCAAAACATCGTTTGCAACGCCATTGCCTCTGCTCGAATTGAAGGCATCGCCCTAGCAACGCAGTTTGAACAAAAACTTACTGACTATATAAACGGCAAAAAAAGTATCGCCCAATTAATAGAACAAACTAAGCAAAGTTATATTAAGAGCACAACCAAATGACGGTCAATTTAAATAAAAAAATTATCATAATTGCCGGACCCAATGGAGCCGGTAAAACTACCTTTGCCAAGAACTTCTTGCCACAAGAAGCGCATACTTTTCGCTTTGTTAATGCTGATCTCATAGCCGCTGGTTTAGCGCCATTTAACCCAGAGTCTGTTTCATTCAAAGCAGCTCGATTGATGCTAAACGAATTAGATGAGTACACCAAATCAGGCGAAAGCTTTGCCTTTGAAACTACTCTATCCGGCACACATTATCTGCAACGTATTCAGGAGTGGAAAGATCTGGGGTACGTCATCAAACTCTGGTTTATTGCACTAAGTTCCTCTGAGTTAGCTATTTCACGTGTAAAAGAGAGGGTGGCACAGGGAGGGCACAACATCCCTGAAGAAGTCATTCGTAGGCGATATACCGGTGGCCTCGAGAATTTGCCCAAATATCAAAAAGTTGTAAAATCATGGATATTGTTAGATGGAGATAAAACTCCGCCCGAGCAAACAGACCAAGGTTAACCATGACTATTCCAAGCAAAGATATACGTAATTCATCAGATCCTGATATTGCTGGATCCTACTACGCCATGCAACGTGCTGGACAAGCTGCAATAGACTTGGCAATTCAAACCAATACTGCAATCGTAACTACCGTTGATGGCAAGATAGTGCGGATCCCTGCCGCAGAACTCATTAAGCAGCGGCAACTTACGGCCTAAACACCGTTGGTCGCGAGTTCGAATCTCGCCCGACCCACCAAGCATTACTAAGCCTTGCTCTGCAGGGCTTTTTTATTACCTGCGATCCTATAAATCACCCTCACTTAAGTGAGCCTAGGAATGTGACCGCCCTCTGCGCCGCTTCGTCATAACTTGGCCTGTAATTAAGTACATCTATTTCAGAGAACTGTGCTTTTAATACTGCCCCCCTGCTAGATATCTGACTAATAAATGGCTCAGCATTCTTTCGCAAGAACTTGGCAGCTTTTACTAAGGCTTCGGGTTCTCGCTCAATAATTAATGACAGATCAAATAAATCACGAGCAGTGGCCCTATCACCTCGGTGCCACAATTTTTTTGCCACAATCTCTGCAGCAGTTTCTACCCGAATCTGCTGGCCGCCAATATTCCATATTTCAAAAGGTGTATCAGTGAGATTTGGGGATGCCACAAAATCGATTTCCCCTTCTTGACGAATTAACTTCACGTAAGAGCTCTGATCTTCAACGTAGTCTGTGCTCACCGCTGCAGCCACATCACTTAAGCGTGGCGTGACAAAACCTAAGTACTGTGGATCTGGAACAAAGATATCAATGTCCTTACTAAGCCGATGCTGATAACGAAACATCAATACCGTGCCGCCACCAAAAGTCCAAAATGGATCGGGCGTTCCGTGATTTTTAATATCTTCAATAATAGAAAGCGCATGCGGGAGTAAATCTCTCCACACACCTTCGGGAAGTTCACGTTCAATAATATTATTCATGAATTAAGTCCAAGCCGATCTGAGAGAATGCATCTCATGCGCCCACCGATTAATATTCTTCCAAATCACTTTGGGTGCAACGTGATTATTTTTGGCGGCCTCCTCAACTGCAGACACAATAATTTCTAGTGGCGCCTCATCCAATAGCGTTGCCACATGAGGATAAATACTTTCAGGCAGATCTCCACAGGCCAACGAATGAGATAAATCACCACTTTGTAATTTAGTCTTATAACTAACGCTGGCTGTCTTACTGGCCATATCTAAGCCATGATGCTTTTTGCTGTGCTCTTGTGTAATTACATCTAGCCCTAGGAGCGATAACAAGGACAGCAATTTAGCTGCGCCCAAATCATTCAAACTACCTTTTTCTAGATGATGGATAGTTGACCTTGATAGTCCGCATAGTTTTGCCAACCGCTCCTGGGATAAACCCAGATCAGTCCGACGCTGCCCGACTTTGAGACCAATTTCGCGTAAGTTCATAAGTTCACTATAGCATAAATTGTGTAATATATTACACAATTTTTTATTGGGGTCGAACTATTATTGCCCTAGACTTGATATAAAAACGAGAATTAGAGCCATGCACCAAAAAAGCAATCGTACAGTCAATCGCACACGCATTTTTTGGTCGCTCAAAGCCATACGCTATATAGGTTTTTGAAGAGACATAACTTCTTTTAATCCGTTGCTCGCGAGTTTGAATCTCGCTCGACCCACCAGTTATACGAAGGGATCACAGAAATGTGGTCCCTTTTCTTTTGGGCAAATGGAATATGTTGGTGTCCACTTGGAGCAATTAGCTATTTATTAGACCACAATCAGTGGATATGTGAGGCTAGGCGCCCTAATGTAAGACACTTAAAAATAAGCGGGAGAGTGAATTTTTACCAGCTCTTTGGCTTAGTAATCTCAGCGTTTGGTATAGCATCCGGCAAAAGACTTTGCTCTAAGGCCCACTGCCGAATTGGAATGAAGAAATTAGCATACTTCTTTAGCTGCCATGAGGGCTTACGCTTAGGCGCACCAGGAGTTACGAGGCCAATCACTTTCTTATGTTGCTCTTTCACTAACTGCAAAGCCGTCGCTAAGTCAGAGTCATTTGAAACGATAACAGCACAATCATAAGCATTAGCCCAAGCATCATTTAAGACATGTAAAGCCAAGTTAACATCAGAACCTTTTTCTTCAGTCTTAAAAATTTCAATTTTATTTGGTGGTGGATTAGCATTCTCAGCAAATACTTTATGACGCAAGAAATGGCCAAAATGAGTTTCAACTTCTGGGCAATATACTTCCAACGCTCGAAAGTAAGTGTCTTGACGAATATTGACTTGTGGGTCACGCTCTGTTGGTTGCACCCGAGCTGTAAAATATTTGATCTTAACTAGCTCATTTTCTTCACCCCAAGACCGTCTTGAACAGCTTGGTTAAATTCAGCCATTTATGACGACTATCTTTTAATTGCCCATAGTAGAAATTGAAACCATCAATATAGACAATAGTTCTTAATTTAGATTTGGCCACTCAAAACCCTCTTTAGAAAAAGCAAGGGCCTCCGAAGAGGCCCTGCACCTGACAGTCGAAACCATCAGGGTAGTAGTGAAGTAATGATAGTGCTAATTGGAGTCCAAAACAATACCCCTTAGGCTTTTTAATCATTGACACAACGGTATCTATAAATCCAATTAATCGCACACTCAATCGCACACTTCTTTTAGGCGCTTGCTATGCATTGATTTACATAGGGTTTTGAAGAGCCACGACTTCTTTTAATCCGTTGGTCGCGAGTTCGAATCTCGCCCGACCCACAAGTGATATGAAGCCTAAGAATGAAAGTTCGGGAGTTTTTTATTTGGAATTCCGCTAATATCCAATAAGAGGGGCTCCTTTCCACTACATACCAACCCAAAAAGAACTTTAAAAATGAGTACAGATCCCAAAATACTAGCCTTTGATGTCTTTGGAACAGTGGTTGACTGGCATGGATCAATCGCGGCCGAAGCCAAAAGACTCAGCCTGCCAGTTGATGCAGATGAATTCGCTACCGCATGGCGTAATGGTTATAAACCAGCAATGGCCAAGGTGCGCTCTGGAACTCTGCCATGGACAAAGATTGATGATTTGCATCGTATGATCCTTGATGACATATTGAAGACATTCAACATTACCTCGTTGTCGGAATCACAAGTACAAGAATTAAATCTAGTTTGGCATCGCCTCAATCCCTGGCTAGATACAGTCGAAGGGCTGACAAGATTAAAAAGTAAATTTACTATCGTTACCTTATCCAATGGAAATCTCGGCCTACTTGCAGATATGGCTAAGAATGCAGGACTTCCTTGGGACTTAATTCTTTCAGCAGAAGTATTTCGTCACTACAAGCCTGATCCAGAAACTTATTTAGGTGTCGCGGAGATTTTCAATGTCCTCCCCGAACAAGTGATGCTTGTGGCAGCTCACAAAGATGATCTTCTGGCAGCAAATGCCTGCGGGCTTCAAACGGCCTTCATTGAAAGACCGCTAGAGTTTGGCCCTAACTTCTCAAGGCAAGACTTGCATCGTGAAGAATTTACCACTTACCATGCCAAAGATCTTACGGACCTTGCAACTCAATTGCACTGCTGATACCCAATTATTGCAATAGACATCAGGCAGATTTTAGTGAGTAGCTTGAATACTGTTGATCATAATGAGGACATCTTTTAATCCATCTTTTGCTTGTTTGGAATGTGTCGGTAACTTATGGTGGCAATAGGCGATTAAAGAAAAACCACCCGAAGGTGGTTTTACTATTTCTTGCTTGCCTGGGGCAGCATCGACCAGAGCCTGAGATTCTTTGCAAACATTCATTTAACTTGCAGTTTTAAACTTCAAAGCTATCAATATCGCCTCTTCGGCGCACCAGCGAAAGATTGCTTCTTCTCAAGATGTCTAAATGTAATGCGGCCTTTGCTCAAGTCATAAGTAGAGATTTCTAAAGAAACCTTATCTCCTGCCAATATACGGATGTGATTTTTTTTCATTTTTCCCGCTGTATAGGCAATAAGCTTATGGCCATTATCTAAAGTAATCCGATAACGAGAGTCTGGCAAAATTTCATCAACAAGACCTTCCATTTCAAGCAATTCTTCTTTTGCCATTTAACATCCTTAATAAAAATAAAAAGCCCAGTCATGCTGGGCTTTGGACCAGGCAAATAATTTCCGCCTGGCATTTACTGCTGATTTAAACAGGTTGAATATTGGATGCTAACTTGCCTTTAGGGCCAGTAGTAATATCAAAAGTCACTTTTTGACCTTCAGCCAATGTCTTAAATCCGTTGCTATTAATTGCTGAAAAATGGGCAAATAAATCTTCGCCACCGAGTTCAGGGGTAATAAAGCCGAAGCCTTTAGCGTCGTTAAACCATTTCACAATTCCGTTTGCCATATCTGACTATTCCTTAAAAAATATAAAAGGGGCTAAGCCCCAAATGAGGCGAAAGTCAAGAATGGCGGGGGAGATGCTAAGAAGAACTATCGCAGAACTGCGGTATTAATTACTAGTACAACAACACTATTAGCTTGAAAATCGTTAAATGTATTTTACTCTACTTTAGTAACAAAAGACTATTTACCAACAAATCACCTTTATAACAGCCCTAGATACCGTTAAAAGTGGCTTGGCAATCCGTTGGGCCCGAGCTCGAAAACGTAGTTTCGGCGCAGCCAATCTCCCCAGACCCACTAGTTATACAAGCCCACCTTCGGGTAGCTGCTTCTTTTGAGGTCAAATTCCTAGGAAGTGTATTTCATTTATTTCATTGAACTAGCTATCACAGTAGAATCCCGACCCCCCCCTACATGCGCCCAAGATTTTCAACATCATCGACAGATGGATATCCCCCTGTCATATCGGGATCTATAGCATCCGAAGGGTTTGATCGGTCAGAGTGATACTCCATCATATATGCCCGCCTTCTTGCCATGACAGCTGATAGTGTATTAGCAGCATTAAGATCTTTTTTTAGATCTGGCGCATGCCCTAGCCTTCAAATACAAAATGATCTAAATGGTCAATCCTGCTTGTCTTCTGATCTAGATTTTATTGAGCACGGCGTAATTCATTAACGTAATCTGGCTCAGGGTGCAATGCATGGGTAGTGCCGGCCTTTGCCACCTGCCCAGGGACCTCGTGCCCCACAATCTTTGGCAATTCTCTTGCCAGCTGTATTAGCTTGGGAATATTCATGCCGGTGTCATAACCCATCGCATCAAGCATATGAATCGCATCCTCGCTAGAAATATTGCCACTTGCACCTGGTGCATACGGGCATCCGCCCAGGCCACCCAATGAACCGTCAAAACGAACAATACCGGACTGTACTGCAGCTAAGACATTGGCTAAGCCCATGCCTCTAGTGTTATGGAAGTGCAACGTCAGCTGTAGATTTGGGAATTGCTTCTGCAATGTATCGCACATTCTCTTTACTTGGTCAGGATTTGCCATGCCTGTGGTGTCGCAGATTGTTACACCTCTTACACCGAGGTCTGCAAAACGTTTAGCGAACCCTTTAACCACCGTTTGAGAAACCTCCCCTTCCATGGGGCAGCCAAAACTGGTGGATAAGGAAACATTAATGGGTGTTCTGCCATTAACGCACTTAATTACTTCAGCCAATCCAGTAAAACTTTTTTCTCGACCCATTCGTAGGTTGGCTAAGTTGTGAGTCTCTGAAGTCGACATCACGAGATTAAATTCATCAGCCTTAGATTCCAAAGCGCGCTCGGCACCTCTTAAATTGGGGACTAAGACGGTGTACTCCACTCCAGGCACACGCTTAATACGCCCCATCACTTCCTCGGCATCTCGTAGCATCGGAATCGCCTTAGGCGAAGTAAATGAGGTCACTTCAATTTTGGCAAAGCCGCACTCACTAAGCTCATCAACCAGCTTTACTTTATCGTCTGTTGGTACAAAATTGGGCTCAATCTGGAAACCGTCCCGCATTACAACATCATTGAAATAAATTCTAGTCATGGTTTAATCTTTATTTAGAAAATGCAATGCCGCGCTCTTTTAAAGAGGCGACCTGATCATCACTCAAACCAATGCTTTTGAGTATTTCATCGGTATTTTGTCCAATATCAGGCGCAAGAGTCTTAATGGATCCCGGTGTGCGTGATAACTTCGGAATCACGCCCGGCACATCCAACTTTGTGCCATCTTGCATCTGAATCGTTTGAATATTTTCTCGGGCTTTGTAGTGTGGATCGTTTGCAATATCAGCAACCGTATAAATTTTTCCCGCTGGTACGGATACAGAATCTAACACCTCTAATGCTTTGGTGGTAATGACTGTTTTAGCCCACTCGCCGATAGCTTGATCAAGCTCAGCGACTCGTTTGACGCGACCGTCATTGTTTTCTAGCTGAGGATCATTGCCTAAATCTTCACGCCCAATCACTGTCATCAGGCGCTTGAAGATGCTATCGCCATTGCCAGCAACCAATACATAGCCACCATCAGCGCACTGATAGGCATTGGTTGGGGCAATACCAGGCAAAGCGCTACCAGCCGCTTGGCGTACCTCACCAAATGCGCTGTATTCAGGCAAAAGGCTTTCCATGCAATTAAAGACTGCTTCATACAACGCAATATCAATAATCTGACCCTTGCCACTGTTATGGCGCTCTTGCAGAGCTAGCAAGATACCAATCACACCATGCAAAGACGCTAAAGTGTCGCCGATGCTGATACCAACCCGCACCGGCACCCTGCCAGGTTCAGCAGTGAGATGTCGCAAACCGCCCATAGCTTCTGCAACCACACCAAATCCCGGTTTATCTCTGTATGGACCAGTTTGACCATAACCGCTGATACGAAGAACAATTAATTTAGGATTGAGTTGAAGTAATTTTTCTGGATCAAGACCCCAGCCCTCCAATGTTCCAGGACGAAAGTTTTCGATTAATACATCCGCCTCTTTTACCAGTGTCCTGACAATATCTTGAGCTTCTGATTTTCTTAAATCCAGGGAAAGTGATTTCTTATTGCGTGACTGCACTTGCCACCAGACTGAAGTGCCATCCTTAAGAAGGCGCCACTTGCGCAATGCATCGCCCTCTTTGGGTGGTTCGATCTTGATAACATCAGCACCAAAATCAGCCAAGGTCTTAGCGGCAAATGGTCCGGCAATGAGTTGCCCCATCTCCACGACTTTTAACTTTGATAATGGCTCCATAAAATCCCCTGAAATATGCTTTTGTGCCCTAAGTGGGTACTTTAAATCAATCAGCAATTGATCTAATAAAAGTCCATTTTCTTAGCCTAAAACATAGCTCTTTTTATGGTGGGTGTTACTCAATCTTTCCAGGTGGGATGTTTTTGCATCACTGAATCGAATAATTCAGATTCAAGCTGCTGATTGAGCCATTTTTTGACTGCGGGTATAGGGAGTTGCTCAAACCTTTTGGAGTCAACCATTGAAAACTGCCTGATGAATGGGAAGATAGCCACATCCACCCAAGTTAATCTGCCTCCCATTAGGTATTGGAAGTTTTGCAGCGTCTGCTCCATAGGAATCAACATGACTTGCAATGCTTCATCGAGCACTGCTTCTGGCTCTAGCTCTGGGAATCGATTAGGGTATTTGTATTGATCCAATAGAGTCTTAAATGGGCCATCATTTTTTTCAACCCAAGAATTGGCAATAGACTCATCAACCTCCCTCCACCCATGCGGGTCAGACTGTTGTAATGCCCAGCGCAAGATATCTAGGCTTTGATCTAATACGTGATCATCAATCCGTAAAACAGGGACCGTTCCCTTAGGAGAGAGCTGCAACATTGATTGCGGTTTATTTCGCAACTCAATCTCCCGGTGCTCAACCTGAATACCCGCATACTTCAATGCCATGCGGGCCCGCATGGCATAGGGACATCTCCGATAAGAATACAAAGTGGGCGTCATGCAAGCACTTTACTCCCAGCAACTAATAGGTCACCCGTTGCCAGCCACTTGGGCAGGCCTGTGTCTGCGGATAGTACAGTCCATTTTCAGGGCAATAGGCAGCAGTTTGGGGTTGCGGTGGATAAACATATTGTGGGGCGTAATAGACGCGCGGAGGCCTGTAGTATGCATTAGCAACAGCAACTCCGGCCACCGCGCCAACCGCAAAAGGCGCCCAACCGCCACGCCATCCGCCATAGCCACCATACCAACCCCTACCACCATGAGCGCTGGCTGATGTGGCCACCCCCGCAAGCATGACTCCTGTAAGCAGGCATATTAGTATTTTTTTCATATAGACCCCCATTCATAAAGGCATTAAGCCCTTTCCTACATAACGGATCAGCCTTAAGGTGGGTTGACGCTATCAAATTAAATACTTTTGTAAGCAGGTCTTAAGGGAGTTTTTTCTTCCTACAAGCATCAGAGCAGTATTTGACTGATTCCCAATTTTTGGCCCAGGATTTTCTCCAAGTCATTTCTTTTTTGCAGACAACACAAATCTTACTTGGGAGAGCGCTTTTGTTTCCCTTAAACGTTGTCTTCATGAGTATTTTTATAGCGCGTCGAGCTGATTCAGAATCTTTTGGGCATGCAGCACAATTTCTTTTTGATCTTCATCACTAATTCTTTTGAGGTTGGCCGTCATTAACTTAGTTCGCGGACTCGCTTCAAATTGAGCGCGATGCTTGATCAAGAAGTTCCAATACAAAGTTGTGACGGGGCATGACTCTTCGCCATAACGTATCTCAGGTTTGTATTTACATGAGCCACAATAATTACTCATGCGTTTGATGTATGCGCCACTGGCGATATAAGGCTTACTGGTAAACCGTCCGCCATTCGCAAATAAGGCCATTCCAGCCGTATTAGGCAGCTCCACCCACTCAATCGCATCTACGTAAATCGCCAGATACCAGTCACACACTTCTTGAGGCAGAATTTCAGCTAGAAGTGCAAAGTTTCCGGTCACCATTAAACGCTGAATATGGTGCGCATAACCATATTGCAGTGTTTGACCAATAGCATCTTGCATACAGGCCATCTGGGTCTGCCCAGTCCAATACCATTTGGGTAATGGGCGCTGGTGTTGATAGTAGTTATCTTGTGCCATCTTTGGCATATCAAGGTAATACATGCCCCGGACAAATTCACGCCAGCCTAATATTTGCCGAATGAAGCCCTCGATTGTTGATAGATCTAAAGCATACTTTTTCCATGCAATGATGACCGCATCAATCACCTCGCGAGGATTTACTAGCTTTAGGTTTAATGCGCTCGACAAAATAGAGTGCCATCCAAAGGGGGTATCAGTCCACATAGCATCTTGATACACACCAAAATTTCTGAGGCGGTATTCGACAAAATACTCAAGAGCTTGGAGAGCCTGGTTTCTGGTAACAGGCCAGTTAAATGACTCCAGAGATCCAGGATGATCTGGGTAAGTCTTTGCAACGAATGCCAATACTTCTTTGGTAATCACATCCACTTCAAACGCCGCAGGAGCATCGATGATGCCAGGCCCCTTTTTCGGATAGGGCTTGCGATTATCTTGATCGAAGTTCCACTGACCACCCTCGGGGTTACCTTCAGCGTCTATCAACACATGGTGCTTCTTACGCATTAGGCGGTAAAAGTACTCCAGCCTGAGTTCTTTCTTATTTGCCGTCCACTCCACAAACTCTTGGCGCGAGCAATAGAAATGCTCATCCTCAAGCATCTCCAGCTCAATATTGAGCTCTTTTGCTAACGCCTCAATCACCTGCTTGAGACGCCATTCGCCGGGTTCGATACAAACTAAATGCTTTACCTTCTTTTGCAGAATATGCTCTTTGAGAACCTCGACAATAGGCAGAGGCGAGCCTTGAACGTAAGTCAGCGGGTATTCCAGCTTTTTCAGCTCAACTGCAAAGTGACGCATTGCCGAGAGAAATAAAGCAATTTTGGCTTTGTGTGACCAAACATACTGAGCCTCATTGGCCGACTCAATCATGATGATTTCATCTGCTTGAGGATCAAAGCCTCGTAATGCAGCGCTTTGCAAATCGAGCTGATCTCCTAAAATCAGAACTAAGCGCTTAGGCTCCGCGGTTTGCTGCTTCATTTATTTTTGTATTGAGTGGGGCAATAGGCTCGAGTCACATCTTCATTGCGTAAAGCACTATGTTTTGTGGCTCGTCCAGTTACCCGCTTGCGCCAAAGCTCAAAGGAGCTGCGTTTCAGCTCTTTACGCATAATGGCTATGACCTGGGGCTCACCCAGGCCAAAGGTTTTCTCAATCGCATCAAATGGCGTGCGATCCTCCCAAGCCATTTCAATAAGGCGAGATAAATCGGGTTCTGCGAGGGTCTTGGGGGCTGGTTTTGGCACTCTGCAAGTTTAAGACTTATTCAATAAACTAGCTTGAGCCCATGATTGGAAAAATTCGTCAAAAACTGATTTCTCAAGAGATTCCGGCCATACAAAAGCCGGCGGCAATCATTTGCCCTATCTGTGATCGACCCATCCCAGATTCCCAGAAGGATGCCCACCACCTTATCCCCAAATCTAAGGGTGGGAAGAGGACCGAATATCTTCATCGCATTTGCCATAAGCAAATACATGCCTTGTTTACCGAATCTGAGTTAGCCCAGCAATACCATCATGCCCAGATTCTGAGAGAACATCTGGAGATGAAGAAATTTATTCAATGGGTAGAAGGTAAGCCAGACGCCTTCTACGAAAAAACACGCAAAAGTAGTCGAATCAGACCCACTTAAAATGAGATAAAAAATAGCGCCCATAAACTACTGGACGCTATCTTCTAGCCAAACTCCGGACAATACAGATGTCCGAAGCAGAATTTAGAGTTTACTTTTCAACTCTGATTTTGCATCACCTAGGTTAGATTGAACTTTCCCAACCACTTGCTGAACCACACCCTCAGTCTCCAGCGATTTATTTCCCACCAGGTTTCCTGCGGCCTCTTTAATTGCACCCTTTACAGTCTCTACACGGCCTTTTACTTGATCTTTATTCATGGTAAATCCTTTGATATGGTTGAACAACGGAACTACAAAAAACTGAATTCATTATTTATAAAATGGGTTATTGCTACCTTTAACCCTCATATCATTTTTGACTGAGGTAACCCCAGGAATAGTTTTGGCAATATCTACGGCCTTATTGGTTTGCTCAATACTGCTAACAAAGCCACTTAACTGAACTTCGCCCTTAAAGCTCTGCACGGTAATCTCGGAAGACTTCAGTGTTGGCTCATTAAAAATGGCTGTTTTAACTTTTGCTGTAAGGACACTATTGTCGACATACTGCCCTGTGCTTTCCTTGGTGTCCGAAGCAGCGCAAGCGGTTAGAGAAATTAACACTCCAGAAAATAGTAGTACTGTAATTTTTTGAATTAGGTTCATAAAATTCTTTCAATGATGGTTTTATTGGCCCAACAAATCATCTAGTGATTGCTTAGGTACGAATTTAGGCTAAAGGAAATAATCCTGTATCCACGTTCGATATCAGACATAAGGAATATTTTTTACTGTGTGCGGCAGCAGACTAAGGTTTACAGATTCAAGTCCTATAGTCCCTATAGTTCTCACTTCTCTATAGGTATATATATGCAAAAGAAATTACTAGTAGCAGCACTTTTTTCCATCTCAGCTACAGCTACAATGGCTCAAAACAACGCACAGACCAATCCATTTGAAGGCCCATCTATTGGCGTCAGCGTAAGCTCCGTTGGCGGCAGCACTGACCTATCTGGCACCCGTTCCGCAAACATGGGGCAACAATCGGTTGTACCGACTATTGATGCTGGTTATGCATTTGGTCTTACCAAAGAAGTTGCACTGGGATTAACTGGTACATACGATTTAGCCGATACTAAAGGTGGTTCTGATGGCAGCGCAAACCTGGTTGGTAAGAAGCATTACAGCATTAACTTCAAACCTGGATATGTTCTAGGTACCAGCAATATGATTTATGCATTGCTTGGCTACAACCGTATGTCAGGGACTTTAAATAACAACGGCTATACCGGTACAAGCAATTTGAACGGTATTGGTTATGGCATTGGTATTGAAACCTTATTAGATAAAAATATTTATCTGAAGGTCGAAGGACAGCAAGTGAAATATTCTTCATCGACTGTCTCTGGTGTCACTTTTAAACCTAGCACGACAATTGCTACGATTGGCCTAGGGTATAAGTTCTAATTTGGAAATACTATTTCTACTTTAGAAGTTTAAAAGCCACTCGAATTATTCGGTGGCTTTTTTTCTACTATGTTCGCCAACAGACTCACCCTATTACATTGTTGATCGTAGAGTGACCTGTGAGTTATTTACTTACATGACTAGAGAACTCTCTATTCAAATTCTTTGGAGATATACATGACAACTGATACAAAAACGCACGCTGCTGATACAACTAATGCTCACCATAACCACGTTAAAGCAGCAGAACATTGTGACGCTGCTTCATTGGCCCACAAAGAAGCAGCTAAACATGTTGAAGCTGGTGATGCAAAGCACGCTGGTTACCACGCAGCCGTTGCTCAAGGTCACACTATTCAAGCTCAAGAACATAGTGACATTGCATGCAAAAAAACTGCTGCTGCAGCACCAGCAGTGAAGTAAACGATTTCTGAAATAAATTGAGGGGAATTTTTAAGAATTCGTCTAAATTTAGAAATCTAGGCCCACCAGTTCATTTGGTGGGTTTTTTATCGTGTAAGCTCATCATATGTACGCTATCGTACATACTCTAATCATTCCAGCCAATACATTGAAGCTGTCTAAAGCTGACGATCAAAAGATAGGTAATTGTATGGAAACTAAAGCTCTCAAAGATCAAAATTACCTTTTTCACTCCATTCCCGAAAGTGAGTGGGCAAGACTGCTTCCCCATATCGAGCAGGTTGAATTACCGTTGGGGAAAGTATTGTATGAGCCCGGAACAAAGATGAGTCACGTCTACTTTCCGACTAGCGCAATTGTTTCACTCCTCTATGCACTTGAAAATGGCTCTTCTGCAGAGATAGCTATTGTTGGCAACGAAGGTATTGTGGGGATCTCTATTTTTATGGGTGGTGAATCCACTTCTAGCAGAGCCATTGTTCAAAGCGCAGGAAATGGTTATCGAATTAAATCCAGTGTTTTTCTAGAAGAATTTAATCGCTCTGGGCCGGTAATGCATTTATTGTTGCGCTATACCCAGGCATTAATTACGCAGATGTCTCAAACTGCTGTCTGTAATCGTCATCACACTCTAGATCAGCAGTTTTGTCGATGGCTGCTCTTGAGTTTGGACCGTTTAACTAGCAATCAATTAAACATGACTCAAGAACTGATTGCCAATATGCTGGGGGTTCGCAGGGAAGGTGTTACTGAAGCAGCCGTCAAGGTTCAAAAAGCTGGACTGATTCAGTACTCTCGCGGACACATCACTATCCTAGATCGTGCGGGACTTGAGAAACGCACTTGTGAGTGCTATCAAGTTGTCAAAACTGAATATGAGCGACTACTTCCAAGTAAGTTGGCAATTTAGATCAATTTATAGTTCGTTATCAGACAGACAAAGGATTCCCATTTCTGGAAACTGAATTTGGGATAGTTATTACTTAATTCATTTGGACCCTATTGCCCGAGCAAGGGTTGCGCAATCAACCCCGGGGTTAAGACTGATGAATAAGAATAGCTTAATAGAATTACTACCAAAGCAGATTCAAGAGTTAATTTTTTACAAGGGTGAGCTCATTGACCTTACCCTATCCAAAATTATCTGTGTTGTAGATGAACCCATTGAATACATTCACTTTCCAGTAGACGGCTTCATATCACTAGTTCAGAGCCTGGATCAACATCCCCCTCTAGAGATTGGCATGATTGGCAGAGAGGGCGTGTTGGGCGCAGAGATTGCCTTAGACATCCAAAATAATCTTTTTGGCGCCCTAGTTCAAGGCTCCGGCAATTCTTGGAGGCTTGAAAAAAATGATTTCCTAGAAATCATTAAGACTCATATAGAGCTAAAGAACATCATTCTCTCGTATATGGCTGTGCGAATTAAGCAGTTAAGCCTATCAGCTGCTTGTGAACACTTTCATGAGATAGGTCCTCGACTAGCAAAGTGGCTCTTAATGAGTGAAGACCGCGCCCAATCCACAACCTTCCTGATGACCCATGAGTTCATCTCCCTCATGTTAGGAGTAAGGCGTGTTGGTATTACTACCGCGGCTGCAGAATTTAGAAGGAATGGGTTAATTGAATATCGGCGAGGCGAAATGCAAATTCTTAATCGCCCCGCTTTGATGGCAGCATCTTGTAGCTGCTATCTACAGAATCGGAAGATCTACTCTACGTTTATTGGCTAACCTAGAATCAATCAAAGACTTTGACCTTCAGTTGAAATGAAAGAGATCCTGCGACTCGATCTGCAATAGAGGGGATAACAATGAGATTAAGTCCGACCCGCTCACCTTCGATTGAAACTACAGGAAGGATGGCCGGAAACCAGCCGCCATTCTGAGTATTGGAGTAGCCATTAAATCCTCCGGCTACCATCCCCAAATGAAAGGGACCTACAGCCAATGGCATCCAGTAGGCGCCCACATAATTGGATTTTTGGTAATAGCTATTGCGATAAGTGCCAACGGTTATTGAAGCCACTGTAGAGAATTGATATTCCAATCCCAAGCCGTAATTGACAGAATTGAAATCCCTGTTCTGATCAAAGTGATATGAATAGATTCCCGGATTAATCCATAGAGTATTTTTCTGAGCAGGAGTGATGACTTCTATTGGGCCATATGATTGGCTAAAGCAGCTCGAGCTTGCTCCAAGCGTGATCGCCAAGGAAAGTACTAAAACCGGAATCTTGAGCATTGGTTAGTAAGACATCTATCGAAAATTTATCCTACTTCAAGGCTAAATATATTCTTTGTTCGATACCGAACGCATCATTCAATTTATAAAAAAATGTCTATAGGTCTGATACCGAACAGTCATGCGCAGATTAATTCAGTAGATTGGTAGGTAGCAATTTACCAAGGAGCTCTCCATGCTAGGAACCATTGTTTTAGTCATTTTGATCTTGATGCTCATCGGCGCTATACCGGCTT
The DNA here is from genome assembly GCF_035012985.1 of Polynucleobacter sp. MG-28-Ekke-A2. NCBI lineage: Bacteria > Pseudomonadati > Pseudomonadota > Betaproteobacteria > Burkholderiales > Burkholderiaceae > Polynucleobacter > Polynucleobacter sp. MG-28-Ekke-A2. Next base: position 110,453 of record NZ_JAYGQU010000005.1, read on the forward strand.
GGCCCCACAGCAAGAACTGGGGTTACGCACCAAGCGGTGGTTTAGGTCTAGTTTTAGTGATCCTCATTATTTTAATTTTGACCGGCCGTATTTAATACTTTTTAAGAAAGAAATAAAATGAAAATTGATAACAGCTTTAAAGCGATTTTTGCCTCGATGATGATTGTGTCCGGGTTAGTGGCTTGCGATAAACCAGGGACAGCAGAAACAGCTGGCAAGAAAATAGACCAGGCAGTAGAAAATGTCTCAACCTCAACCTCCAATGCCGCTGAAAAAGCCAATGACTCTGTAAGTAAGCAGGGCAAGATTGCTGGCAAAGCTATGGACGACACTGAAATTACTGCCAAGACAAAGGCTGCACTGCTAAATGAACCTGGAATGCAGTCACTAAAAATTACGGTTGTTACTAAGGATGGCGTAGTTACCCTCACAGGGTCTGCTGACACTCAAGAAAACAGAGTTCAGGCAGCGAGCGTAACCAAACAAATTGAAGGCGTTAAATCCGTTAACAATAAGCTGGTAATTTCAAAGTAACTTTGTACCAATAAAAAAGCCGCGTTAAGCGGCTTTTTTACTTTGTCTACTGAGAATATTTAGTTCACTGTAGATTTGGTTGATTTAGGCTTAGGGGGATTCTTCGCCTTATCTTTTTCGTACTGATCATAAGCGTAACCACCAACAGCACCAATTGCGGCACCGCCAGCTGCACCCCACAATAAGCCACCGCCTGTGAGAGCGCCTATACCAACACCTGCAGCTGTACCAATTGCAGCACCCGATAGCGTCCGTTGCTGAGTATCACTCATTCCGGTGCATGCAGATAATGCTAGCAAGCCTGAGGTTGATAAAACGATTAATGTAGTTTTCATATTGGTTACCTTTTTGCTTAGCGAATAATTTTGTTTACTGCATTTGCAGGAGACATTAAAGATGAATTACACGGAAATCTCACCGCCAAAAAACGCATTAGACTATCTGCGGCTGGTGCAGTGTTGTACTGGGGATTCGCCTTTACCCAATCCATAAATTGATTCATCACTTCCCTACGTGAAGGAGCCGGCTGCACTACACAGATAAACTCGGGAGCCTTACTGGGGTGTCGTGTTACCAAATACTCGTCATAAACACCTTGACCATACACATCACAGTAAGTCTGAGGCTCCGGAGTGGATTGATCGCCACAGACGCCAGCTAGCTCTTGAGTGCTAATCGCCATCGGAGATCCAGTTGCAGCCATTGCTAAGCCTGAGCAAGTCAATAGAGCTGCCAATACGATTGCAATTTTTTTCATAAGTCACCTTCTCTTTCTATCTTTAGATTACGAATATTTACTCTAAAGAATGAGTGACTTATTCGTCTGTCTGTTAGCGGACATAGAAAATAAGTAAAAAATAATGTGTTCGATAGCAGACAGACTTTTCACTTCAATTCTTTTTAAATGAATTCATGGAATGTGTTCAGGTGAACACGCCAATTTGAAGGGATTTTTTATGCGATTATCTACTTGCTTAAACAAGAACTACCGTCACGCATTAACAGCGATAGCTGCTTGTGTGCTGGCGGCATGCGGTGGTTCAGGCGGCTCTGACAGTGCTAGCACTACTCCAATAGCACCAGTCATTACACCAACAGTGCTTTTAACAATTCCCACTAAAACATCGCCCATTACTTCAGGCGTTGCTACTAATTTGGGGCTTACGGCAAAATTTAGTCAAGATATGTTGGCATCAACCATCAATTCGACTAGTTTTTCAGTTGCGTGCCCAGCCTCTACACCTGTCGCAGGAACAATTACTGTTACCTACGATGCAGCGAGTCGCTTAGCCATTTTGCAACATGCCACCGATTTCACTGCTAATACTACCTGCGTTGCAACAATTACTAAAGATGTTAAAAATGTCAATGGTGTTGCCATGGCGAGTAACTTTACATGGAGTTTTACAACAGCAGCAGGCGCCGACAACACCCCGCCAACCATTACATCAACAAGTCCTATTGATGCCGCTACGGGTATATGTACCACTAAAGATGTCAGCATTACTTTTAGCGAACCAATGGATGCAAGCACCATCACTGCTACAACGTTTAACGTTACTAACAACCTATCAAGCGCTTTAGTTCCGGGTAGCATTACCTATGATGCATTAAACAATATCGCTAAATTTGCAGTCACTAACCCGCCCGGATTCTCTGCTAGCACCCCATATACAGTGCACATTACCACTGGAGTAAAAGATCTAGCGGGCAATGCTCTCGGCACAGCCGCAGCGATAAGCTTTACTACGAGCTCACAGGCATGCGCGCCCCCAGTAACAATCAACTTAGGCACAATCAGTGCTTACGGTACATTTGGTGGTGGTGCTGGCTCAACTAACCAAGGTATCAACACGGTAGTTAACGGCTCACTTGGCACTACAGCAGCCTGCACACTTTTTACAGGCTTTCATGATGCAGCCAACGTCTATACCGAAACTACGCTCAATATTGGTTTAGTTACCGGTAACATCCTTTGTGGACCGCCGGCACCAGGAACTGCAGAGCAACTAGCCCTTGCTACTGTGGCAGCAACCGATGCACTAACTGCCTATAACCAGATGGAAGCAATGCCCTCTGGAATACTAACCAATCCAGAGCTGGGTACTAGAACACTGTTGCCAGGCACCTATAAGTCTGCAGCCTCTGAATTTATCATTACTACAGGAGACCTTACCTTAGATGCGGCGAATGACCCAAATGCTGCCTGGATTTTCCAAGTCCCATCGCAATTAACCGTTGGTTTATCTGCCACGCCAAGAAGAGTCATTCTCGTCAATGGTGCGTTAGCTAAGAATGTGTATTGGCAAGTAGGTAGTTTGGCCCGCATTGAAAATGGTAGCACCATGTATGGCACGATTATTGCCAAAGCTGGTGTCACCATTTCAACTGCTGGGCAAACAGCTCAAACCTACCTATATGGCAGAGCAATTGGATTAGATGCTTCTGTAACCATGGTCAACACGACGATTACTACGCCTTTCTAATATTTAAATAAAAGCTTTGTTTATCTTGAAACCCTCGTCAGAAATGATGGGGGTTTCTTCTTTAGATGCTTTGTAATTTACTTACTCATCTCATTATCAAAAGCATTCTTAGGCAACCATCTACTTATATGAGCGACAGTATCATCAGATTGGAATTTTCTATTGGCCTCAACTACGAAATTGACCAGCCAGGAAGTGATTTCATCTTCAGCATTCAGGCATGTCAAACGAATCACCAGTTGATCATTAACGAATATCTCAATGTGAATCAAGACATCTCACTGGGGAGTTATACCGACCCGAGTAGTCACAATAAATTGCTTAGACTTAAAGGGCTTCCTGGAATTTTAAAGTTGGAGTACGGAGGAGTGGTTGATCTCAACCACTACCTAGCATCACCTTCCCAAATATATGAAGTGCCCATAAATAGCCTGCCCGGGGAGGTATTGATCTACCTATATCCAAGCAGATATTGCCAATCCGATTTCATGAAAGATATCGCCGTAAAGACATTCGGCAATATGTCCCAAGGCTATAGTCGCGTTCAAGCAATCAAGGATTGGGTTACTAATCACGTTCGCTTTTGTAATAACACCTCTACAGAGCACACTACTGCGGTAGACACTTATCTGAGTAAAGCAGGCGTGTGTCGTGACTTTGCCCACCTGATGATTGCCTTATGCAGAGCACTCAACATCCCCGCGAGATTTGTTACTGGCATTGACTATGGCTCAGATCCTATTCTTGGCCCCACAGATTTTCATGCGTATGTAGAGGTATATCTTGGCGGTCATTGGTTTATTTTTGACCCCTCTGGAATTGCAATACCCATGGGATTTGTAAGACTCAGTACCGGTAGGGATGCAGCTGATACCGCCATTGCTACTATATTTGGCTCTGTCCGAGGTTCAACACCCACAGTCTCCATTAAAGCCATTCCGAATGCACAAGGAGATCTAATGATTCCTCGGCATGTAGCAAATGCCGTATCTACCGGTGATTAATCTGCTTAACCATAATGTCTAAAAAAACTGAAGTAATGCACAACTTCAGTGCAAGTAATGGCACTTTTCTACTTGATTTGGCTGGAAGGGTATTTTTTAAAGGCTTTTTAGGCTCCCACCCACCAAACCCCTCTTTGGTGCATAGGATTTGAAGTTGTGCAAAGATAAATATCGTTCTAATTATTAAAACCTAAGATACGTGCATGCGTATAAAAATTACAAAGAGCCTGGTATTGCCGGCCCAAATACTCGAGACCGAAAGCATTCCTGAGGCCCTCTTTCCTGAGGGGGATTATCTTGCCAACCTCACCCCCGATGGGAAGATTGAGGTGATCAATACGCGGAAAATAAAAGCCTTTTTTTCCTTCTCGAAATTTAGAGAAAGAGTCTCACTAGGTGAATTTATTGTGATGGAGGCCTGAGATCGGATTTCAGTGGGCCAAATCTAGACTCACTACAACCGCCGTCATTGCAGAAACAGATTCAAATGCTTTTGAATTAACACCGCTGGTATCAACATCCTCCCAGTTGAACTCCAAGGAGAAATGGGCGGACTCGACAATCAGCTCATAACTAGTAGACACCTTATTGCTCTCAATCCCCTTGGGCTCATCACTCACAGGAACGCGTAAGGACTCGATAGCAGCAATTAATGTACTCACTTCGTTACCCGTTAACTCTCTGGTACGCAGCACATCATCTGTGCGCTTAATAGAAATCTTGGAGACCTCGTCAATTGTCACCTCGTATTGGTTAAGACCCAAATCTTCCCAAACAGTTAATTCCAGAGCAATTGGATATGTTTTCATCAATCTACCTCGTCAACATGGGGTTCGTCAAAATGCGTCTTGTGAGGCCTAAGCTTTACAGCAAGCTGAGTCCATTTACTTTGATAGATTCGGTAGTCGCAATGTTCAGCGTGATTCTCTAGCAAACCAAAAATGATGGTGGTGGGAATTTTGCAATGAAGGCAGCGATAAGCATGCTGATGCTCTTCAATCTTCTCTTGGGGGTAGTCGATATAAAACGGTTTCATTTGAGCCCCCTTTTTTTATAACTAGATCAAGTTAATAAAACCATCTTACACCTGTGCTTTATTAAAGTGGGATTCATTTAAAGGTATTTAATTAGCCCTCAAGCTCACCTTCCCATTTAGAGATAACGGCCGTTGCCAAGCCATTACCCAATACATTGGTTGCTGAACGCGCCATATCCAAGAAGTGATCTACCCCAAGGATCAATAGGACGCCTGCTTCTGGCAAGTTAAATTGGGATAGGGTTGCGGCAATAACTACCAACGAGGCTCGCGGTACACCTGCTATCCCCTTTGAGGTGATCATTAACACCAGCAACATTAAGAGCTGCTGGCTGAGCTCCATCTCAATACCGTAGACCTGCGCAATAAAGATGGCAGCAAATGTGCAATACATCATCGACCCATCTAAGTTAAAGGAATATCCCACCGGCAAAACAAAAGAAGCAATTTTGTTTTTACAGCCAAAACGCTCCACTCTCTCTAGAGTCATTGGATAAGCTGCTTCTGAACTCGCAGTTGTAAACGCAAGTAAAGCCGGTTCACGCAACATCTTCACTAAAGCCCATGTGCGATTTTTTAATACCAAGGAACTAATCAGAATGATGACGATCCACAAGGTGAAAATAGCAGCATAAAAACTCAGCATGAATTTTCCATAGGTCATCAATATGCTGACACCATTTTCCGCAATGACAGATGAAACTGCTGAGAAGACTGCAATAGGAGCCATCTTCATCACTGCAGTCGTAATCTTGAGCATGATGTGGGAGAGCATGTCCAGATTACGAATGAACTCATCCGCTCTAGCCCCCATGCCTGCTGCGCCAACCCCAAAGAAAACAGCAAAAACTACGATCTGCAAGATCTCGTTTTTAGCCATCGCATCAAAGATGCTGATCGGGAAAATATGTCTCACAAAATCTGGAAAATTAAGGCTCGCTTTATTTAATCCAGTATTGGCCGCGATCTCCGGCAGAGTTAATTCCACACCAATACCCGGATGCAGAATATTGACCATGACTAAGCCAAGCAATAAAGAAACCAGCGACATGGAAATAAACCAAGAGAAGGTTTTTAGACCTACTCTACCGATAGTCGAGGCATCACCCATTTTGGCTATACCAACAACCAAGGTGGCAAATACCAAGGGAGCAATGATCATCTTGATCAAACGCAAAAAAACATCCGTCAAGATTGAAATGTAAAGGACGTACTGATCGGGGAAAGAGGTTCCTGCACCATATAAGTTGACAAGATAGCCAACCAAAACACCCAAGACCATCGCCCCTAGAATAAAGTGAGTTAGCTTTTTAGAGTTCATGGATGGCCTAATTAATGAGGGGGAACAAGAAGATTCTACCTACCTTTAGGCCCGCTAAACATCAATCAAGACTGAAAAAGTTGATAATGAATGATTGAACATACATCATGGAAAATAAATATGCTGCCCTGCATCGAATTGAAAACCAGCCCGAATCCAACAGCTGCCGTTATCTGGTTGCATGGTCTTGGGGCCGACGGCAATGATTTCGTACCCATCATTCCTGAATTAAAGCTAGCTGGCTGCCCTGGCATTCGCTTTGTGTTTCCCAGCGCCCCAAGCATGCCCGTCACCGTTAATGGTGGCTACGTCATGCCAGCCTGGTATGACATCATTGGCAGAAACCTGATGGATCAAGAAGATGCGGCAGGCATTCAAAAATCGGCAGCGGCGATTGTTCAGTTAATCGAAAAAGAGGCTGAGCGCGGGATTGCCTATGACAAGATTGTTTTGGCTGGCTTTTCTCAAGGGTGTGCAATGGCCTTGCATATTGGCTTACGTTTTCCACACAGACTTGCCGGCATTATTGCCCTGTCAGGCTACCTACCCTTAGCAATGACTGCCAATATTGAAAAGCATACTGCCAATGCTAAGACACCAATCTTTATGGCACATGGCACTTATGATCCCGTAGTTGCTCTTGACCGCGCCCAAGCATCGCATGCCTTACTAGAACAAATGGGTTATCCAGTAGATTGGAATGAATACCCCATGGAGCACTCCGTTAATCATGAAGAGCTCATGGATATCTCGCGCTTCTTGCAAGAATTATTGGCGGCTAAATAAGCCCATCCGAAATTAACTTGATACTAGCAATCAGCAAAAAGAATCTCACTGTTCGGTAATACCATTTCATTGAGATTCTTTTAGCTAAGTAAAAGCCAAAGTACACGCCTACTGGTGCGCAAGGTAATAGGATGATTGAGGTTGCCAATTGCTTGTAATTTAATAGATCTAAATAGGCGTAAGGCCCCAGCTTCCCAAAATTCATAACCGTGAAAAAGACACCTAAGGTCGAGGTGTAAACCATTGGCAAGAGTTTTTCTCTGAGCATATACACCGTAATCGGTGGCCCACCAATATGTGCAACAAAGGAAGTAAAGCCAGACGTCAACCCCATGGCCCGCCCAAGCCAGGGATAGGACTTTGTCTCCTTCGCCTCTATGCGAGACATAGCAAGATTCTGAATCAAAAAGAGAAGGGTAAAAATACCAATCGATAGCGTCAATACCTGAGGCGTGATCGCAGTAAAGAAAATCATTCCCAACAGAAGACCTGCTATGGCTGGGGGAATAACAATCCTAAGAATATCCCAGTTCGCATTCTGAATGTAGCGACGCAAACCCACTAAATCAATCACAATTAAGAGTGGCAGCATGATTGCTAAAGCTTCATTAATTGGAGCCTGGCTAGCCATCAAAGGTAGTGAGAGGGTGCCAAGCCCGGCACCAAAGCCGCTTTTAGATATACCTAGAATGGTGACGCTGATGACCGCACATACAAAAAAAGCAAGTGAGTGCGTGTGAAAAGATTGCACCAGGGAGGCAAAGAGTAAATCAAGCATCCAGCGATCTTACCAAGCTATGAATAAGTAGGCAGCGGCTACGGCCATAAAGCCTGTCGCTAGCCATCCGAAAATCCTCATGCTCAAAGAGGCGACATGAGCCCCCATCACTGACTGTTTTGATGACAAAACCATAATGGCCACCATAAGTGGTACAGCGACAATCCCATTGATTACCGCACTCCAAAACAAGGCTTTCATAGGACTAATGGGTGAGTATTGAATCGCCAGAGCAATCAACACGCTCAAGGCAATGATGGCGTAAAACTTGCTTGCTTGAGCAGCGCTATCTTCCAAGCTAGAGCGCCAGCCAAATACTTCTGACAAAGCATAAGCAGCCGAACTAGCAAGAACGGGTACACCCATCAGCCCGACGCCCAAGATCCCCAGCGCAAAAAGCAGAAAGGTAAACTCGCCGGCAAGTGGTCTCAGGGCCGATGCAGCTTGAGCAGCAGTATTAATATCGCGTATGCCTGCAGCATGAAGAGTGACTGCTGTAGCGAGAATAATGCAGTACGCAGCCACATTAGAGTACAGCATACCGCTCCATGTATCCCAATGAATTCTTCTGAGTTCTGCAGTGACCACCTCGGGATTTTTCTGCTCAAGCAGACTGGGCTGACCATGCAAGTTCATGTCCTCTACTTCCTGGGAGGATTGCCAAAAAAATAAATAGGGGCTGATAGTAGTGCCAAAAATACCAACCACTACGGCGGCCGAATCTGCATTCCAGGTCAGCTGAGGGAAGAAGGTACTCCAGATCACATCACCCCAAGGAATATGCACCGTAAAAAGGACGGCACCATATGCCAGTAGGGAAAGTGATAACCACTTCAAAAAGAAAACATAGTGGCGATAAGGAATCAGTATCTGCAAAACCAAAGTCAACAATACAAAGATACCGGTCATGATGTGCCAATTAACACCCGTAACCAACTGTGCTACCTCACCCATCGCAGCAATATCTGCAGCGATATTGAGAACATTGGCAATCAATAGCAATAACACTAGAGCAACCAATACAAGCGGCGGAAAAGCCAACTTCATATTGGCGGATAAACCACGACCAGTCACCCTACCAATACGAGCGCATAAGACTTGAATTGTCGACATCAAAGGATATGCAAAGGGCATTGTCCAAAGCATATTTAAACCAAATTGCGCACCGGCTTGAGAATAAGTGACGATCCCACTTGGATCATCATCCGCTACACCCGTCACCAATCCCGGACCTACCCGAGATAAAGGATGTTGCTTAATGCGGACCCAGATTTCCGAGAGATTCATATGGGTTGCGGTGAAAAGATCATCCTTTGAGTGTAGCCTTTAATAGAGCGCACAGGAGGATCCACTTCAAAATAAAGGGCTCATACAGAGCCCTTATGCTGATTGATTTAACTCTCAAAGTTTCTTACTAAAACTATATTGAGCAAATGCTTGCTCAGCCACATTAAACCACTGCGCTTCCATGTTTCTAAATGCACGGTAGTCCTCAAAAATCTTTTTGAATTGCGGATTCTTGGCAGACTCCTCTGCATATGTTTCTTGACTTGCTTTAAAGCACGCATCTAGGATAGAAGTATTGAACTTTCGAAGTACGGCGCCGTTTTGCAGGAGACGTTGTAACGCAGGTGGATTGAGCGCATCATACTTTGCGCACATATCGGTATGCGCTTCGAAGCAAGCTGCCTCCCATGCTGCCTGATAGGCAGGGGGCAAGGAATCCCACTGCTTTTTATTAACTAAGAAAGAAAGTCCGGCGGCACCCTCCCAGAAAGCTGGGTAGTAGTAATTCTTGGCAACCTTTGCTAGGCCTAGCTTTTCATCATCATAGGGTCCAACAAATTCTGCAGCGTCAATCGTACCCTTTTCCAGAGCCGAATAAATCTCACCAGCTGGAAGCTGCTGAGGCACTACACCGAGTTTTGCAAGTACCTGCCCTGCAAATCCAGCGATGCGGAATTTCAAACCCTTCAGGTCTTCTGGTGATTTAATTTCTTTGCGAAACCAGCCACCCATTTGTGTACCAGTTTGACCACCTAAGAAATTCACAATGTTGTAACTGGCATAGAGTTCGCGCATTAATTTCATACCATTACCATGCAGCATCCAAGCAGATTGTTGGCGAGCAGTTAAACCAAATGGTGCAGCAGTATCGAAGATAAAAGCACTATTTTTACCAAGGTAGTAATAGCTCGCAGTGTGCCCGCACTCTACAGTGCCATTTTGTACAGCATCCAATACCTGAAGCGCTGGAACTACTTCACCAGCTGCAAATACCTTGACGTTAAATTTTCCGTCAGTAGCCTTACGCAAAGCGTTAGCGAATACCTCAGGAGTACCAAATAAAGTATCTAATGATTTAGGGAAGCTTGAAACCAGACGCCAATTTAGAGTTGGTAAACTTTGTGCAATCGACGGTGCAGCTAAGGCTGCAGCTCCGGCACCAATAGTGGCTTTCTTTAAAAATGAACGTCTTTGCATTTCCGTCACCCCTTTAAAAAATAATAAATTTTTTATATCAAGACTATTTTTTGAGTCTGTATTGATTGTCTTGCTTTATTTTCCACCAACGGTCATTGAGCCCAGCAAAATCGATCCCGTTTCTTTAGTGCCACGAATAAGAGTATCACTGCCAATTAGCTGGATATCCATCAGCATATCGCGTAGATTACCAGCGATGGTAACCTCTTCAACAGGGTATTGAATGACTCCATTCTCAACCCAGTAACCAAATGCGCCTCGTGAATAATCACCTGTCACGTAATTGACCCCCTGCCCCATTAATTCTGTCACCAATAAACCGGTGCCCATTTCTTTTAATAGTGCAGGTAAGCCGCCCTTAGGCGTTTTCTTACTTTGTAAAGTCAGGTGATGTGACCCACCAGCATTACCGGTGGTTTTCATGCCTAACTTGCGAGCAGAATAAGTCGATAAAAAATAACCTTCGAGTATTCCTTTGTTCACCACTGTTCTGGCAGAAGTTTTCACACCCTCCTCATCAAATGGTGCACTACCAGTCATTGACTTTAGATGCGGATCTTCAAACAAGCTGATATGTTTGGGCAATACTTGCTTACCCAAGCTATCGAGTAGAAAGCTGGAGCGGCGATAAAGAGCGCCGCCTGAAACAGCTTGCACTAGGCCGCCCAATAAACCCGCAGCGAGGGGCGCTTCAAAGATCACCGGGCAACGTCGAGTTGTTAGAGATCTGGCCTTGAGACGTGACAAGGCTCGCTGAGCTGCATACGTTCCGATTGCAGCAGGATCGGCCAATTCCTCGGGAATGCGAGAGCTGGAATACCAATCGTCACGTTGCATATGAGCCTTCTTGCCACCTTCGCTAGCGATTGGCGCACAAGAAATATAGTGACGAGAAAAAGGATAGCCGCCCATAAATCCATGCGACGTTCCCATCATGAAATGCGCATGGTGTGCGGATACCGATGCGCCATCACTATTTTTAATTTGTTTGCTCACTGAAAATGCCGCGCCCTCAGCACTACGTGCGATTTCTACTGCAGCGGCTGCATCAATATTCCATGGATGAAACAAATCTAAATCCAGCGGACTTTTTTCTAAGAGATCAGCCTCAGCGGGACCTGCACACAAATCCTCTGCTGTGTGTTGTGCGATGTGATAGGCAGCATCAACCGTTGCCTTTAATGATGCTTTTGAGAAATCGCTAGTGCTGGCGTTACCGCGGTGATGACCCAAAAATACGGTGACCCCCACTTGCTTATCCAGACTTTGCTCTATAGTCTCAACCTCACCCTTACGAACTGTAACGGAGAGGCCCTGACCCTCTGAAACCTCCGCTACGGCATCTGAGGCACCCCTTCTTTTGGCCTCTTTGAGCATGAAATCGATGATTTCTTGAAACTGGTTGGATGTATATGTAAACATACCCTAATAATAGCTAGAATAGAAACATGAAGCATACAGAAGCCCTGAAACGAAACAGCCCTAATGAGGTCAAAATTGGCCTCATCTCCATCTCGGATCGCGCTAGCAAAGGCGTCTACCAGGATGAAGGCATTCCCGCCCTACAAACCTGGCTCATTAAAGCCATTAGCAATCCCTGTGTTTTTCATGAGCGCCTCATTTCTGATGAGTCGGAAGCCATTACCGAGTCGATCATTGAGCTTGTAGATGAGCTAGGTTGCGACCTCGTTCTTACTACAGGTGGCACTGGGCCCTCTAGAAGAGATGTGACCCCTGAGGCCACTCGTGAAGCTGGTACTCGTGAGATGCCTGGGTTTGGTGAGCAAATGCGTCAAATTAGCTTGAGCTTTGTACCGACCGCTATTCTATCCAGACAGACAGCTGTCCTCAGAGAAATTGATGGTCATGCCGCACTGGTCATTAACCTGCCCGGACAACCTAAGGCAATTGCAGAAACGCTTGAAGGCCTGAAAGACGAGAACGGTAAATCGATTGTTCCCGGCATCTTTGCAGCGGTGCCTTACTGCATTGATCTAATTGGCGGCCCGTATATCGAAACTAACGAAACCGTCATTAAAGTCTTCAGACCGAAGAGTGCTCTTAAGAAAACTTGATCTCAACTGCTTGGAGAAGATACACAAAAGGTCCGCAATTGAACTGACCCACAAAAGTTGGACACCCAATCCAACTTTAAAGGGTCAGTCTCATGTCCAAATACAGCAAAGACTTCAAGCTAGAGGTCATCAATCACTACCTGTCAGGCAAAGAAGGATTTACAGC
>NZ_JAYGQU010000006.1:0-123066 GCF_035012985.1 Polynucleobacter sp. MG-28-Ekke-A2
TGATCTAGCCCCCGCCAATATAAAGGCACCCCGTACCCCTGAGGAGGCTGTTCTTTGCGAGTTATTTGCAGAGGTTCTTGGACTAGAAAAAGTTGGTATAGAAGATAACTTTTTTGAGCTGGGCGGACACTCTTTATTGGCGATGAAGCTAATTAGCCGAATCCGCTCCAAACTTGGAGTTGAGCTACCTATCCGCAGCTTGTTTGAAGCGCCGACCATCGAAAACCTCAGCGGGCACCTTAGCAGCGAGAAACAAAGGACACGGAACTCATTTGGAACAGTAATACCACTTCGAGTAAATGGGGGGAATTTACCAATTTTTTGCTTCCACCCAATCATAGGTTTAAGCTGGGACTATTACAAGATATTAAAATATATTCCTCCAGATTGGCCGCTATATGGACTTCAAGCACGCGGCTTGAATAGAAATGAAAAACGCCACACTGATGTAGATGAAATGGTTGATGAATACATAAACCATATTAAGCAGGTTCAGCCATGTGGGCCCTACAAATTACTTGGATGGTCTATGGGTGGCGTTATTGCTCATGAAGTCGGATGTAGACTGCAACAAGATGGGCATGCAATTGATATGCTAGCCATTCTTGATGGATATCCCTCTATTGATAAATCAACACGAATTACTGATGATAGCTGGGAGTTGTTACTAGGCATCATAGGGGAGCTTGGATACACTAAAAACGATTTAGCAAGAGAGTCAATTAAAGATGCATATGAAATAATAAAGCGGGAGCAGCACGCCTTGGCATCGCTCAATTATTCTGAATTTAAACGAATGCTTTCAATAAGTAAAAATAATGCAAAGCTACTAAATACACATATCCCCTCAGTCTTTAATGGGGAGATAGAGCTTTTTGTGGCTATAAATTATTCGGGAAAAGATAAAAGCGTAGATTGGAATCAATTTGTCAAAGGAAAAGTAGATGTGACTAAAATTCAATGTACTCATTCGGGTATGATGAATGATGTCCCACTAAAAGAAATTACAAGAAGACTATTGAAGAAATTAAGGGGTGCGAGTTAGATATTCCATAATTAAGAATGTTTTATTTTATAAGCCTCCTCTGAAATTATTGCAATTTTTGCCAATGTTTCGGATATGTGGAAGCTATTGAACACTCCAATTGATAGCTTTCCATCGGCTAAATCTGCATCCGAGAACCCCCAAAATCTTGTAGTCTCAACAATATCAACAGATTGAGAATTGATAAAAACTTCTGCGCCCTTAATTTTATGGAGCGGATTTCCTCTTGAAACCCCAATATGTAGCTTTACATTGAGGTGCGCAAAAAAATCACAGCTAACCCTAAGCGCCAATTGTTGAGAATGACTCAAAGAAAGCCAATTTTGGGGGTCGCCTAACCAATTCAAAAAAAGCTGAAGTACATGAGCTTGCACGTGTCCAATTCCCGCATAATCGACAATTATCAATGGAGAGGTATTATCAAAATTAATTTCTGAAAGCAAATCAGCGATGAGTCCAATTAAAACATCCAGATGATCTGGATTGGAAATCAATAAATTAAAACTTTGGGATAGCCTATCGCCGAATATAAACTCGGAACTATCTAAGGAATATTTATGAGCTCCGACCTCTAAAATTGCCGTAGCAATTGCATCATCCATATCTTGATATAGTTTGATTGAATTTTTAAAAAAATTATTAGCCTCACGAGAATTACGATTCAATTTGGTCATTTTTTCAACTAAGCCTTCGCCCCTTAGTAAATCTTCAATAGATGAACTCTCTTCAGCCGGGGAAGTTAAAAACTTTACACCCAAATCAATAAGTTCCACCCTAGTGGCTAGATGCTTTCGTGAGATTGGATAAGTTGAAAATGGAATAGCGCCTTCAGACAATATATGAAATGTAGGCGCCAAATATTCAAAACCATCTTCACCTAAAAATATCACACGATGTCCAGAGCTCTTGTGCAATAGGTTGACTAAAAAATCAAGCAAACCTCCAAACTGTATAACTCCTTTGCGATACATCCCTGGGGTAAAAGAATACTTAACCAAGTCTTGGGGACTAAAGTGGTGTACATACCTTCTTCCCAGCTTTATCTGAATAGAGGTTTTAAGTTGAAATAATTTTTCGTCTGACAAATCATAAAAGATTTTTGACAGCTCAAATAACCCGTGAATAGACCTAGACTTCAAAAAAAGATCAATGGAATCTAAAAATTCAGGTGTCAACTGCTCTGTTTGAGTCTGATGAATACCCCCCACTTAGAAATCAGCCCTCCCTAATATAGGCAAAAGCGATAATATGGCTGCCTATTAAATAATCAAAATTAACGACTCTCCCATATGAGACGGTAGCATTTTTTTTATTTAAATCTATGCTAATTTCCTGAGGCTCCAAGAATATTCCATCCAATGGATTTAATGCCTTATAAACTGCTTCCTTTATCACAAAAAAAAGAAGGCTATAAAGCGGATCAGAAGAAATTATAGGCTCATCTCCGGGCGCCGAGATCAAGGAGGAGTACTCGGGAGGTAATGGTTTTGATCGCTCTATATCTACACCAATACCTTTCATCCGAGTCCTGCTAGCCAAAGCCACTATTGCATACTCATCGTCATGCGCAATGGACCCAACAAACCCATAGGGCCAACTTGGCGCACCAGAGGACAATCTAGGGATTGCAAGCCTATTCAACCCGAACAACTGTAGCAGATCTCTTGCCAAATCACGGCCCGCACCGCTAGATTGGCGGGCACGCAATAGAAATTTATGCGGATTAATAAATTCATCTGGCAGCAATTTTTTTTCATCGCCACTGGTAATGGCCCTATATAAAACCTTTACATCAGGTAAAAAAATTTGCTCCAACATTACTGAAAATTTAGCATCCATACTAAAGTGGAATCACGCTTTTACAGTAGCTATTTTGAACTCATAAAGTTTTTGGCCTCATATCAACCCACGTAGTTTCAATAAAATCTAAACAATTTTTCCTGGTTTCGGATCGCAGTGAAACCTCCCACCCCAGCGGGACATCTAGTGAAGATGGCCAAATTGAATGTTCGCCAATTTCATTAATCAATACATGATATGTGCCATCATCATCTTCGAATAGATTTGCCATAATGCACTCTTGTTGGTTAAAAATTAAAATAAAATCCCGAGAAAGCGAACAGAAATAAAAGTCGTATCAAGATAAGGGGTCAAAGGTAATATTATTACTAATTTTAGCAAACTCGCTTCTTTTAGTCTGGAACCCCTTAAAGTGCTTTCCGAATGTAAATCAATATAGCCAGCAATGCCAAAGAACTATATGCATTTGAAATAAGATTGATTGGCTAAATACAACCCTGTTATTACCCTGTTAACTGCCGGTGATTTAAAGCTTATAGGTGTTATGTGAATTACTTCCAGCAATTGACTATTCTCAACTAAATTTTAGGTATATGGAAAATAGCCAAAAATCCTCTTGCTTAATTCAAAATTTATGTATAAATTAGCAAAAGGTTAAGCTACGACTTGAGTCCGCCGACAATTATTCAGATATTCCATTTTTCTTCTAAGGAGCTGGCTATGTACAAGTATCAATTATGGGTAAGATTGCCTAATGGACTTACTACGACTAATACTATTATCTACGCTGATAATGATTATGCTGCCAAACAATTAGGCGAGGCTCAGTATGGCGTTGGCAATGTTCTCAACTACACCCGGATCGAAAATTAGTATTTACTTTTTAATTTTGCTCCATGTTCAGATTTTCTCCTTGTTTAATGGTGATACCAAGAGAGCTTTGCATAAAAAGTGCTAGGCGAAGGTTGAAGATGGAAAGCATCGTAGACTAGCTAAAATGTTCTAGATTAGTTTTTTTATTGTGCAAATGACCATCATGATTTTACTTAACTGAAAAACATTAATCGTAAAATTTACTTATTTAGTCTTCGAAAACCTTTACTGCGCGTAGATTTTGTCCATACTGAGATTGAGCTATCGCTAACGCATCTGAATATTGCTCGGCAGGAATGGGTATTTTATAGACACCCCCATTTGACGGGTTATAAATATAAGCCCAATAAGTGTGAATATCTGCAGTCATGTACACTCCCCTAAATTTTCATGGTCAACTAGTTAAGCGCTAATAATAAAACAGGTCTAATTAATACATGTTAGATTAACTTTATTTAAATAAAGCCTTAAATCAACTGACTTTCTAGAAACTCTAGCTTCCGTTGTTAATTATTTTTGCCATCCAGCAACAATTAATTTAAGAAGATGGATATGCAAAAGAAATAAATAGATTTTGATGGGCTCTTAAAATTATTAATCCATTTGCCTCTCCTTAAAGCCTAAATACTATACTCAATCTAGAAAGCTACACTGAACCAAGGCCAGTAGAGTTAATGTCGCCCTCACCCCATACATTGCAGCAATTCCTTCATATTGCTGGATACCCCTCTTCTTAGAAATTTGAGTTAAATCGAGATCCACTCGAATCCTCCCCCTCGTGCTATCGAAGACTTTTGGCTCTGACTCTTTAATCCCACTTATCTCAAGCTGATCTTCCCAATATTGACGCTGGCGCTTAGCGGATGGGAAATCCTTACCAATCGATGGGGTATGAGTGATATCAATTGCGCTGCCAACTTTTAACTCCTGCAAAAACCAAAGCCAGCGCTTAGCCTTTGGCAACGAATCAGTCTCAATAGAAAGATGGGTTCCCGCAACCCAAAGCTCTAGGAAATCACTCAATAACTCATGGACACGCTTTTGACAGGCTAGCTTTTTGCCAAGCTCTGGCTTTTCGCCTTGATAGACCTTTTTCAGTAATTCACAAGTTGCCATTGCAATACTTTTTTGCTCAGGTTTGGAAACCAAATCGGCAACTAGCCTCTCGGCTCTAGGCCTTGCTAGTGGCACCCCTCTTGAGCGCAATACCCCACGCGGAAGACTTTGTAGCTTCTGGATCCATAAATTCAAATCCTCCAACCGATAGCCATAACGCTCTGACGCCAGCTTTAACGGGTACAAAGCAGAATCTTCATTCTCAGGTAATGGCACAGTTTTTGCATATTCAATGAAATTCAAAATCTCTAATACCTGTAAAGTTTTTGCCGTTATTTCTTTTGGTGGAATTACAGCCGATGACTTTGTAAATTTCACTGTCGACTTCTTTTTGACTGGAGCGATATTTTTTCCCTCCAGCAACATTCGATCGCAAATGGAATCCAAATAAACGCCCGACCTAATCTGAGGGGGCGTAGCAACCGATAGTTTTCTCTCGATTTCGTATAGATATGAAGTCGAGTAACCACTTAGAAGCCCTAAAGTAGCAATATCCAATTGGGGCGTCAGTCTATAAGCCATACGCCCTAAAATAAAATCCGCTAGGTGGATGTATGAGCCCATCGTAATATCAAGTCCCGCATGACCCATCAAGCTACTGATCTGAAGCATCGATCTCGTATTGGTTGGAGCTGATCCTAGCAATGATTGGCGCACGGATGCAGAAATCATTAATCTTCTGGAATCATGCTCTGTTGGCAAGAACCATTGCGGCAAAAAAACGCCTTTACCCTGCTCGCCTAACCAGAACATCACCGCAAGCCAGTTGGCAAAACTATGTCTTAGATGATGAAACCGTAGCCCTTCATCATCATTTAAATGCTTAAGCGCTTTAGTGAGACGCTCTAAATTGGGGTCTCTGTCATTGACCTTGCCGTTTTTAACAAATAGGTTAAACAAGGGCTCAGCCCCCGTAATCGCCTTCAGCGGATCATGGGTATCGGGATTCTGAGCTTTATCGCTTGCCCTGATTTGATTGCGGCGAAGCACCCATAAATTGCGCACTGCAATTAATGCATGTGCAGGCATTAAAGCAAAAGCCGGCAAAAGTCGATTAGCAGAGCGTGACTTAAGTTCACGCAATCCATTTTTACAAATTTCAATCCAAAATTCAGGCGGGGTCTCCTGTGTAATGGAGACACCTTCAATAAAGTCGATATCTTGGATTTGCAAACCCAAGACCTCCGATCGTCGCAAACCACAGAAAAAACCCAAACTCAGAGCAACCTGAAGTTGCTGGACTAGAGCATTCACTTTTGGATTCTTGCCTTCTAGACCCCCATAGAGCTTTTTAATTTCTTGCTCAAGGTGGTTGGAAATTTGAAGACAAGAATCCAAACTAATTAGATTAGTATCTACGGCACTATTACCACGACCACTTACTCGAAAAATATCATGGTCACTTAATGGCAATACGCCATGCTTGGATTCCAGATACTGATGTAGCGATTTAAGAGCCCGACCCACAATACGGCGAACACCGTTAGAAGGTGTGTCCTCTAGAGCAACTTGATAGACTTCGAGATAGGCTTCCTCATCACCTAACTTCGTTAAATCCAAACGTCCCAGCTGCCCCACTAAGCGTCCGGCAATACAGTTCACCATTTGATAACTAGTGCGCGGTCTTTTAACCCTTCGTCCAGGACCCTTCGCCAAAAGATGCTCCGCTGCCCATAACCCTAGGATGCGTACACTCGGTAGTAGCTCACCCTCATTGGCGGCCAACCAGACCTTTACCCTTTTTTGAGACTCATCTAGTTTCGAATTTAATATGCCACCCAAGTCTCGCAACTGCGAGGGAAGCATTTCATCTTGCTCGATCGGAGAGTTACCCTGCTCATGCTCACCATCATCACCCGCCTCTTGCTCCTCATCGTCTGCATCATCTACTAAAGAAACGGGGCCTGCCAAGGCGGGCATCTCCCTACTGGTGAGGCTACTTAAATACTTGGTAGGAGGATGAATCAATCGGTCCCAAACATGCTCGGGTAGCGAGGCACTCACAAGGCGATCGCTTGCATATTGAACCAACCAAGGAGGCATATGCAAATGAAGCCGTGCCCTTACCCCATCCAAAAGGGCTTTAACTCCACCGGGCAACTTATCTGAAAACTCATGGTGTTGTGCATAGGCGCTAATCAAGCCATAAACATTTTGTCCATCAGAAACCCGTTTGAGTTCTGGCATCACTAGTTTTTGCTGATTGATAGAACTAACTAAGATTAAACGGGTTGCCGGGTCAATAAACCAGCGCCGTAATACGGGATGCTTGGGAGGGTTTTTCCCTTTAACGGGATATAAAGAAACCCAGCGTAGCTGCGGATCATGCTTCCCCTCCACGAGAGATTTAAGAAGTTCCATCAGGAAAACACTATCCACCAATGCACCATTTAACATGGCTGAAAGTAGTACTTGACCCCACCAAGCCTGCGAACTTACGGTACACCGAGTCTCTTTTAAAGATTGATTGAAAGCTTCAAGCAAAGGGCTAATCTTTCCCCTCTTTTTCATATTTTCATGAGTAAAAGGGGATGGCGGCATAGGAGGTAGCGGTGCCGGCACATAGGGAATAGGAATATCAAAACGACCCAGAGTATTGCCAGCCTCAATTACCTCTAAAAATCGACGCCGCACTTTAAATCCTGAGCCAGTTTTTGCGGAGTGCTTCACCTCCAAAAGAATTGCCCTGATAGCAGACTTGTCTAATTTGAGAGTCTCAGGTTTGCACTTGAGAATTTGAGTATTTTTTTGCTGAACCTGATACAAGATTTTGAGCGTGTCCACGCTTAGATCGCTTAAATTTATCGACTGCTCGGCATGAGCTTTGTCTGATAATTTGGGATATGACTTCTCCAAATGTGACCAGCCCACCCAAATATCGGGATCTAAATCAGAGATCTGGACTCGTGCCATAATTAAAAATCGATCACCTGAAAATCAATGCCCTCTTTGCCCAATAATTTTTCAAATGGACTTTTGAGCGCCTCTCGTAGATGGTAAGGATCCATCGCCGAATCAGGCCCCCAAGGAGATTCCCCGAGTTGCCAGTGGCCCATCACCGTTTTAATCACCGTTGCAAAACTTTTCTGCTTCTCATTAAACAAAGTTGTTGCTAAAAAATGGCGCCCATTATTAGGGATCGGCCAAGAACCCAACTTCAGGGAATCCAATAGCGCTTGCAATCTTCTGCCCGAGAATTCCTTGGGTTGCCATATGCCGCCCACTTCTTCAAAAAGAAAGAGTGAGCTTTGCAATGACAGCGCAAATGACTTAGTGCCGTAGATGCGGATGTCGCGATTTTTCGTCGCAGGGACTTTGAGCTCTGGACTGGTTTGATAGGAAAGGGTTACCCATAATCTTTTGAGGTGATTCAAATAGGCGCTTACACAAGCACGTACATCGTCAGGAATCCACACAAGGCGCGCATGCGAACCGTTTTCCCGATCTTTCTCCTCCATATGCAAGAAGCCTGTTTCCTGATCAATTAGACCTAAATCCAAAATGGGAGTATTGGCATTACGAAAGGCCGTAACAATACTCAGAGTAATGCCTGTATAGGCCGCTACTAGGTTGTGATATTGATGCGGATCTTGTTGATCATGACCGATAATCTGAATACGCAGCATTTCTAAGAGTGTTTTAATGCCCTCCGTTTTAGGAGCCCAATCATTGCCCGTGAGACTATTTGGAATCTGCGCAGTATTCTTCGATAAAGAAAAGAGAGGGTTTACTAGTGAGCCCTCTTTTAGTAATTTTTGATCATCAGGCGTGGTAACTTGAATTTGCTTCCAGAGATTGCGCATAATCTTGCAGTAATATTCATCCAAAACTGCCCTATCAAGCGCGGCGTAATGAGACTGGACCTCAGACTGAGGGCTGCTTCTACCAAAGAGAGCGCAATTTCTAAGTAACTCCCCCTCCTCCAGCCCTTCAAACCAGCTTGGCAAGAGCTCCCCAATACTCTCAACCCCGACCCAGCCTTCATCAACCCCCGCTCCAATTAGGGCGGGGGCTATCTGCGCAATAAAAACCTTTTTATAGGCAGCCTCAGTTTGGGTGAACCATTTCTTGTTACGAGTTTTGGGAAGTAATTGGCCCACCGACCATATGTCCGAAAAGGCAATTCGGGGAGATACCGCAACAGAGTCGCTAAAAATGATGCGGGCATTCTTATTTCTATCGGGCACTGGGTATGGTCGAAGCCAAACACGATACTGATCTGAATAAGCAATCTTCCATTCAGATGGCAACTCTTCAATAGAGGTGAAACAATGCAGTGAGGTCGCTTCTTTAAGGCTATGGCCAGTAAATAAAGCTACTGCGCAAAGTTTGACGGTCTCATTAAGCAGGGCTTTGGCTTGGTCACCAGCATCCATCAAGCTTTGACTGTAAAGATCTTGCAAGACGCCTATGACCCTGACAAAGAGCGGGACTCTGGCACGATCCAATCGGTTACGAAAAGATTGTGCCCTCATGATTTCCATTCGATACCTAGCTCTAGCTGCAGCGTAAAGGGTATTTAATGGAGGCAGCTCTCGTGGGCCGCCATCGGTGGAGGCTGGGTCTAAAAAATCGTCAGGCTCAAAAAAGATTTCTTCTGCCTCGAGATACTCACCGGGATGAGCGCCCTCCTCAAATAGAGTCGCTACCGTATCTACTTCTGGACCAATCCATTCGATATGGGGCCGAGTATTACTCTTGCGCTTTGATGCGATAGTGGGAAAACCTTGGGCAATCCAAAATAAATGGTGATCCTCATAAATCCTTGAATCCGTCAGTTTTTTTTGGGGAATCTTTTTTCTATCACCAGGAAGAGAAAAGGTATCAACTAATTTTTTTGCAAATTCACTGGGATGCCTCAATACATACCCAAAATTGACCACATCGGCAAACCCAGCAAACTCCTGACGGAATAATTCCTCAGGATTTGCGTGAATATCCGAGAACGCCTGATGCATCGCATTGGGCTTGTTATAGGCAAAACAATGCGTGCTTAGGCGCTCCAGTAAAAAACCATGCTCAATAGAATGAATTTTGCGTAATAAGCGCCCGGAGTCCCGCAAGCGAGCATAGAGGTCGCTACCGTAAAAATACTTTGACTGCGTTTCTTCATGGGAGCGGCGCAGCCTCATATAGGAGCTTAGATACAAGCCTTGCAAGCCTCGATAGACCTGATCACGCACCGTATAAATAGCCTCAGTGGGAGGTGTACCTGATCGATACCAAAGAGTCATCCACACGGGATGCTCCTCCTCAATCCCCCAAAATGGCGGGCCAATCGATTTCAAAACCCGCTTCTTATTCGACGCCCCACCACCCTCAGCTTCTGAGCCCCATCTTCTTTCAACCTTGCTTAAAAGGTATATCTTTTGGAGCCCAGGGGATTGACGCTCTGCTTGAACAATCTCAATCCACCGTCCTAAATCATGAAAAATCTCATCTAGATCATGGGTGTAAATTGGCCCTTGACCCAAACCCCACTGTTTTGCACAAGTCAGAATTTCGGGCAAATTATCTAGGTTCAGCCAAAGACCGGCCAAAGATTTGGGAATATCGAGATACCTTTCGGCCAGCTGGTGCAAAGCCTCAAAACCATCATATTTTGCAAAGGCAGACAGAAATTGAGCTCGATTGTCTTCATCCCTAGCAGGGGATTTACGGGGCCCCCTCCCCTCGAGACTCTGGGATGACTCTACGTTATCCACCAGCCCCAGACTCCCCAACATTTAATGCCTTAGCTGAGCCCAGCACCTCTTCTATTTTTTTATCAGGATCTTGAAAGGCTAAATCTATTAAGTTTGACCAATTTTTAGGCAAGTTAAGGGTTGGGCCCATTTTGGCCAATTCATCCTTGGGAAAGGATCTAACCCTCTCACGAAGCTCTTTAGGTCTGTATCCAGCGAAAAACAATGGGATTAATAGATCTTGAGTCAATTCAACCAATTTTGAGGTTTTGGCATCGTCAACAAGCCAAACTGGGATCTTCGTCTTCAGACCCAAAATTGCTTTTGCCAGCAGAAGTTGGGGTTTTCCACAAATCACTTGATATTTCGCCCTTCCCCCGTTAGCTAGGGATTCGGCCGAGGACTCCTCAAGTAAGACAATGGGGTGCATGACAAGCAAGGTCTCAAGGGCTTCAGAATTTAGGGATTGAGCTAACTGCTGTAGAAACGCTTGATTCTCAGAAAAATCTGATTCAAGCTCGATTTGCTGGATCGTAAGAGAAATTTGCTTGATTTTCGTCATGAGACCAATTTGGGTGGTGTTCCCTTTTTAGCACACTATTTACCGAAAATATACTATGGTCTTTAACTATTATATTTATGTTTTTGTCAGTTTTAAAACGTCTTAATATGTATAAAACCTTATTTTAAAGCATTTAAACGCTATTTTTTAAATATGAGCTCGACTATGTCAAGGTGGTGCAACCAGCTGAGCTACGAGCCTATACAGCCATAGAGTTTATCACCGGCGGCGCACTTGGGTGACCCCTTTGACCTCTTCTAGGCAGTTTTGCACGACTCGCAACACTTCAGAATCCCTCACCTCAAGCGTTAAAAGGATCCGGGCAAGACCTTTTTTGGCTGATTTACGCAAATCGATCACATGCACGCCCTGTCTAGTCAGAATTTCAAAGAGCTCCCGCATTAACTCCGGGCGATCTAAGCCGGTCACCACCAAATCAGCTGGAAAGACGCGTTTTTGCTCTTGATTGACCACAGGATCTGCAGCAGAAGCAGTCCAAGCTGTTTGAATGACGCGCTCAGGCGCCCTCTCCAGCAAACCTCTAAAGGTTTTGCATGAGCGACGGTGAATCGAAACACCTCTACCTTGGGTCACAAATCCCGCAATAGCGTCCGGTGGAACGGGTCGGCAGCAGCGCGCCAACTGTGTGAGCAATGAATCCACGCCAACGACCAAAACATCGCCACCTTGCCCTGCTTTATGAGTGCTGTTGCGCAAAACGATTTCAGGTGTTGTGGATGAGGTCTTTAATTCAGAGATAACCTCAGCTTTACCCTCTACAGCTTTTCCAGATTGCCCAGCCTCTTCATCATCAAGTGCATTAAACCAAGCGCGAACTCGTTGACGTGCTCTTTGTGATCGCACATAGTGCTTATCAGGGCTAATCCAATCGCGTGATGGGCCACCGTGTTTGACGGCAATGATTTCAATGGTTTGTCCATTCTTCAATGCCGTCTCGAGCGGCACCATTGCGCCATCTACTCGTGCACCCCGGCAACGATGACCAAGATTAGTGTGAACCGCATAAGCAAAATCAATTGGTGTTGAGCCCTTCTCCAAAGAAATCACTTTCCCTAAAGGCGTAAGAACATAAATATGGTCGTCAATCTCATGGTGCTTAAGCTGCTCCCAAGCGTCCTCTTTCCAAGAAATAAGCTGGCGAGCCCAAGCGATTTGCCTTTCATAAGCAACCTCTGCGCTATGTGTTCCTTGCTGGTGAGTAACGCTTGGCTTATTTGTTTTGGCAGAATTTGGGGGCGTAGCCATACCCGCATAAGCACCCTCCTTGTAGCGCCAATGCGCAGCTAAACCATATTCAGCCTGCTGATGCATTTCTTGTGTGCGCACCTGAATCTCAAATGCGGTGCCATCATCATTCATGACTACCGTATGCAGGGATTGATACCCGTTAGGCTTAGGTCGCGCAATGTAATCATCAAATTCTCTAGGCACCGGCTGCCAGACGTTATGTATGATGCCTAATACAGCGTAACAAGATTTGACATCAGCGACCAATACCCGAAATGCTCTGACGTCATAAAGATTGGCGAAGTCTAATGATTTGCCTTCCATCTTTTTCCAGATGCTGTAAATATGTTTTGGTCTTCCAAGTACTTCGCCCTCAATCTGCGCAGACTTTAATTCTTGCTGTAGTTGCAAGACGATTTGGTCGATGAATGATTGGCGCTCAATGCGTTTAGCATCCAGCATCTTGGCAATATCTCGATAAGTCTGCGGTGAGAGCGCTCTAAATGCTAAGTCCTCCATCTCCCACTTCATTTGCCAAATACCCAATCGATTAGCTAATGAGGCATCGATACTCAGAATCTCTTGAGCCCAGGCTGCAGGCATCTCAATCTTCTCTTGCGTAATCCAGCGTAAAGTCTGCAGGCGGGAGGCGAGATAAATCAGAACTACCCGCAAATCATCGCCAAATGCCAAAAGCATTTTGCGCAACATTTCTTCTTGCCCAGTAACACTTAATCCACTATCATCACGGACCAACTTTGCTTGGGCTTGTCGTAAGCCGCGATATCCAATTAGTAGTTTTGCAGGCTCTTCGCCAATAAGTTTTATGAGTGCTTCTTTGCCATGGGTGCGAGCAATATTGCTGGCAGCAGTTAATGTCGCCTCATCCAGATTAAGAGACTGCAATACTTGTAATGCGCCGGCCGCATGCAATTGGGCTGGCTCACCATACCAGGCATCTACGAATATTGACTCTTTTGTCGAATTGCTGGAGACATTTGCCATTGGCAATAAGGGGTAATTAAGAACGAATTAACTGAAGAATTCTTTTGCCAAAGCAATCTGCTCAGATTTCACGAACGCGGGTGCATGTCCCACATTGGGAATTTCAATACTGCGCGCATAAGGATTGACTTTACACATCTGGGCAACAGTAGCAGCGGAAAGCAAGTCAGAGTTACCGCCTCGCACGATCAACATCGGAATATGAATTTGCTTAAAGGCATGCCACATCGCCATCTCACCTGCTTTAGCCATGATGGGGTTTACTGATGCAAACGGCACTGAGATATCTGGGTCGTAATGCATGATCCATTGACCATCTTTCTGAATCAGCATAGGGCCGTTATAAATTTCCCACTCTTCAGGAGTGTGCTCGCCAAAAGTGGCGCAAATCTCATTTAAGCGTTGAAGCGCTTCGGAGCGGTCTGAAAAAGTAAATGGCTGACCAACGTATGAGCCTAGGCGTTTAATTGCCTCTGGCTCAATCTTGGGGCCCACATCATTGATGATCATTCTCCGTATGGGTGAGTTTGGCATTGCGGCATACACCATGCCAATCAAGCCACCCATGGAAGTTCCCAGCCAATCTACTTGTGTAACACCTAACTTCTTTACCAGCGTAGCAATATCAGCAACGTACTGTGGCACGGCATACGACATTGGATTAATTAAGCGATCAGACTCACCCCTACCAACTACATCCGGACAAACTACGTAATGGTCTTTGTACATTGCCTGTGCAAGAGTCTTAAAGTCGCTGCCCCTTCTTGTTAGGCCGTGAACACAAAGCAATACTTTATTTCCAGGATTCCCCCAAGCGTGATAAGCCATGCGGTGTTTTTCATCACCGCTTGAGCATTCCACAAAGAAAGTATCCCCATCATGAAATACATTTGCTGCTTGAGCTTCATTATGAATTTCATGGTCTGCATGATCATGCTGATGATCGTGATCATCACCGACCTCTTCTGGTTGCAAGGTCACATGATCAATGCTGTGCTTATCCAAAAGCATCGTATTGATTCTGACCATAATTTCTGGCCACTTCTGCATCTCAGCGATTTCAATATGACCAATCAAGGCTGGGAAGCTAGGGGTCATTTCCCACACATGCAAATCATGCACCGCGAGTACGCCTGGAATATTTCTTAAATCAGTACCAACTTGTAGGTAGTCAATATGAAGAGGTACACCCTCCATCAGGAAGTGATAAGACTCATGCAGAATCGAGATGGTGGACTTCAGAATAAGCAGCGATACCAAAATAGAGAGAATCGCATCGATTGGCATCCAACCGGTAAGCTGAATAACAACACCAGCAATCAATGCCGCAACCGAACCCAATAGATCACCCATGACATGAACTAGTGCCGCACGGGTATTCACGCTTTGCTTATCGCGAGACAAAACCCATGCCACGACGATGTTCATCAGAAGACCGATTGCAGCAACAACCGTAACAGTCAAGCCATCTACTTTATGGGGATTAGCAAAACGACTGACAGCCTCAATGACGATCCATAAAACCAATGCTAGCATCGCAATACTATTAACAAACGCCGCTAGAGCTTCAGCACGCCCAAAACCAAATGAATGCTTCGGAGATGGTGGGCGACGAGAAATAATCTGCGCAAGTAGCGCCAAACCCAAAGCGGCAGCATCAGTCACCATGTGACCCGCATCAGAAATCAACGCCAATGAATTAGCGAAATAAGCAGCGGCGCCCTCAACCCCTGAAAAGCCTAAGGTTAGTACTAAGGCAATTAGCAGGAGGCTTTGATTGGAAACTTGCTTGCTATGGGTATGCTGCGCATCGCCCTTTTTATGGGCATGCAAGGAAGGATCTGCCCCAGATTGATTCTGGGGTTTAGATGGCTTCGAATGGGAATGATGGGAGCCCGACATGTTGAACCCATTATTCCATTAATTGATGCCGCTGATTAGAAACCTGTTGTATCAACAGGGGCTCCTGTTTTAGCAATAACCTCTTCTTTGGTCACGCCTGGAGCTAATTCAGTTAACTTCAAACCCTTGGGGGTGATGTCCAGCACACAAAGATCAGTAATGATCTGGCTAATAACGCCCACACCTGTCAAGGGCAATGTGCACTTCGGCAAAATTTTGAGCTCTTCTGTGCCATCTTTTTTCTTGGCAACGTGCTCCATCAATACCACCACATGCTTTACGCCGGCAACCAAATCCATTGCACCGCCCATGCCCTTGACCATTTTTCCTGGAATCATCCAGTTAGCCAAGTCACCATGTTCGCTCACCTCCATTGCACCTAAGATCGCGATATTAATTTTTCCACCACGAATCATTCCGAATGAATCAGCGGAAGAAAAGATCGATGAGCCAGGCAAAGTCGTAATGGTTTGCTTACCAGCATTGATTAGGTCGGCGTCAATGGTTTCTTCTGTTGGAAACGGTCCGATACCCAACAAACCATTTTCAGACTGAAGCCATACTTCCATATCTTTAGGTACATGGTTTGCCACCAAAGTAGGCATACCAATGCCCAAGTTCACGTAGTAACCGTCTTTTA
Source organism: Polynucleobacter sp. MG-28-Ekke-A2 (assembly GCF_035012985.1). Lineage (NCBI taxonomy): Bacteria > Pseudomonadati > Pseudomonadota > Betaproteobacteria > Burkholderiales > Burkholderiaceae > Polynucleobacter > Polynucleobacter sp. MG-28-Ekke-A2. Next base: position 15,876 of record NZ_JAYGQU010000006.1, read on the forward strand.
ATTCTTTAGCAGCGCGTGCTGCCATTTCATCTCTAGTCCAAGGCATTTCGATCTTCCTAAGTATTTTGTTCTATTGCTTTACTGTGCTGGGAATTAAGCTTTTGCAGTCATGGTGCGCTGCTCAATGCGCTTTTCTGGTGTTTTATGTAGCACCAAACGGTGAACATAGATACCAGGCGTATGAATCTCATCGGGATGGAGTTTGCCGTTCTCAACAATCTCCTCAACTTCCGCAACGGTAATCTTGCCAGCCATAGCAACGACTGGATTGAAGTTACGCGCAGTGTAGCGATAGACTAAGTTGCCGGACTTATCTGCCTTCCATGCTTTTACTAAAGAGATATCTGAAACGATTGAACGCTCCATGATGTACTTCTCGCCATCGAATTCTTTTTCTTCTTTACCTTCGGCAACCAAAGTACCAACGCCAGTTTTAGTATAAAAAGCCGGAATACCACAACCACCAGCACGCAATTTTTCAGCCAAAGTTCCTTGAGGTGTAAATTCCAACTCCAATTCACCAGCTAAATATTGACGTTCAAATTCTTTGTTCTCACCCACATATGAGGCAACCATTTTTTTCACTTGGCGTGAATTGAGCAATAAACCTAAGCCAAAACCATCTACACCAGCATTGTTAGCAATTGCAGTGAGGTTCTGAGCGCCCAGATCCTTAACCGCTTGGATCAAAGCTTCTGGAATGCCACAAAGACCAAAGCCACCAACGGCCAGTTTTTGTCCGTCTTTTAAGATATCCCGCAAGGCATCTACTGCCGATGGGTAAGTTTTATTCATTACTTTTGTCCTAATATTGCCAAAATGGGTAAAAAAGCAATCATAACGCTTCAGACCCAGTGATTGAGGCCGTCTTGGCACCAAGGTGGTTTTTGACAGTTAGAACTAAACTATTAGGGCTTAAATGCCCTATTTTGAGAAATTTCGGAGAAATTGTATGAATGCTGCAGAGCTGGTTGAGCAATTTGGCCCCAGAGATTCCATGGACTATGACTTAGTCATTGTTGGGGGTGGTCCTGCAGGTTTGTCGGCCGCTATTAAAGCCAAGCAATTGGCCGGCGCCTCCGGAAAAGAAATTAGCGTTTGCGTCCTAGAGAAGGGTTCTGAAATTGGAGCTCACATTCTTTCTGGCGCCGTCATGGACCCCGGGGCACTGACTGAATTATTCCCCGACTGGAAAGAGCTCGGAGCACCGCTCGAAACACCCGTCACGCAAGATCAATTTCTATTCTTAACCAGCGATAACTCATACCAAGTTCCAAACTGGATGTTGCCGCACTGCTTTAAGAATGAAGGCAACTATATTGTCAGCCTTGCAAACGTCACTCGTTGGCTAGGGCAACAAGCCGAGAATCTTGGTGTTGAAATTTTCCCCGGCTTTCCAGCAGCAGAAATTCTCTACAACAAGCAAGGCTCAGTCCATGGCGTCATCACCGGATCAATGGGTTTAGACAAAGAAGGCAATCCAACGGATCAATTCCAACTTGGTATGGAATTACGTGGCAAGTACACTCTCTTTGCTGAAGGCGCGCGCGGTCATCTTGGTAAGCAACTGATTGCTAAGTTTGCGCTAGATAAAGATGCTGATCCACAAAGCTATGGCATCGGCATTAAAGAGCTATGGGAGGTTGAGTCTTCTAAGAGCAAGCCTGGACTAGTAGTGCACACCGCAGGCTGGCCTTTAGAGAGCGATACCTATGGTGGCTCATTTCTCTATCACTTAGCCGATAACAAGGTTGCTGTTGGCCTGGTAGTTGGCCTGTCTTATAAGAACCCCTACCTCTCGCCATTTGAAGAATTCCAACGCTATAAATTACATCCAAAGATTCGTGAAACTTTTGAAGGCGGTAAACGCATTTCTTATGGCGCACGCGCACTGACTGCTGGTGGTTTAAATAGCCTTCCTAAGACTGTATTTCCTGGTGGTGCTCTCATTGGTTGTGATGCTGGCTTCCTCAATGCATCTCGCATCAAGGGAAGTCATGCAGCAATTAAGACTGGCATGCTTGCTGCTGAAGCAGCAGTTGCTGCTATCAATGAGAACCGCTCTGAGGATGTTTTGTCTGCGTACCCAACTGCATTCCAAAATAGTTGGCTGCATACCGAACTCAATCAAGCGCGCAACTTCAAGCCATGGATGTCAAAAGGACTTTATGTTGGCACGCTGATGGTGGGATTAGAGCAAAAGCTTTTGGGTGGCAACATGCCATGGACCGTGCATTTAAAACATGCAGACCATGAATGTTTGGAGCCTGCAGCGCAACACAAGCCGATTGACTACCCTAAGCCAGATGGCAAGATTACTTTTGATCGCCTATCTTCTGTGTTTATCTCTAATACCAATCACGCTGAGAATCAACCGATTCACTTAACCCTAAAAAATGATTCTGTACCAGTAGATATCAATCTCAAAACCTATGCGGGCCCTGAGCAACGCTACTGCCCTGCTGGCGTATATGAGTTTGTAGAAACCGATGGTAAGACGCGCTTGCAAATAAATTCGCAAAACTGCGTGCATTGCAAAACTTGCGACATTAAAGATCCCACTCAAAATATCGTCTGGGTTACGCCTGAAGGTGGCGGCGGACCGAACTACGCATCCATGTAAAGCAATGTAGTACAAGAAACCCCGGCTCCATACCGGGGTTTTTCACCTCAACACGAATAAATAAATAGCGTTATATTTACCCCATGATGATCCTACACACTATGCTTCGCGTCGGCGACTTGAATCGCTCTATTGATTTCTACACCAAAGTTTTGGGTATGAATTTACTGCGCACGACTGAACGTCCTGAACAAAAATATTCACTGGCTTTTGTGGGTTTCGGTAAAGGGAATGGTGATGGCCAGTCGGAGATTGAACTGACTTACAACCATGGCGTTCAATCCTATGACCTAGGCACGGCCTATGGACATATTGCTATTGAGGTTCCGGATGCCTATGCTGCTTGTGCTGCCATTAAGGCGGCCGGCGGCAATGTGACCCGTGAGGCTGGTCCAGTAGCTGGCGGTGACACCATCATCGCGTTTGTTACCGACCCTGATGGCTACAAAATAGAGCTCATTCAGCGTTAATCGTGGCAGAGCCCGATTCATTTCAATTAGAAATAGTTGATCGCCTTAGCGATATCTCCTCAGAGGAGTGGAATGCTCTTCTTCCCGCAGATGCAGGACCCTTTCTTCGCCATGAGTTTCTTAGTGCGCTAGAGGAAACTGGCTGTGTTGGAGGCAATACTGGGTGGCAAGTGGCTCATCTCGTTTTAAGGGATGATCAAAAACTGATTGGTGCAATGCCCCTGTATTTGAAGCAACACTCCTACGGAGAATTTGTTTTTGACTGGTCTTGGGCGCAGGCCTATGAGCAACAAGGCAAGCAGTATTTTCCGAAAGCGCTTTGCGCCATTCCGTTTACACCAGTTCAAGGCTCAAGGATTTTGAGCGCCAGCAATGTAGATGCTGATTTAGTACGGCGACAATTAATTGCAGGATTGAAGACTTTAGTTCTACAAAATAATCTATCTTCAGCACATGTTTTATTTCCCGATGCAATAGAAGCAAAGGGTCTAAAAGACCACGGCTTCATGTTGCGAGACTCGGTGCAATTTCATTGGCATAACCAAGGCTTTGAGAATTTCGAACAATTTTTAGCGGTCCTCACCATGAAGCGCCGCAAGAATATTCGACGCGAACGAGAACAGATAGCACGAGAGCAGATTACTTTTAGACATGTTCCAGGAATATCTTCAACCGATGCTGATTGGGAATTCTTTTATCGCTGTTACGCAAACACTTACTTGGAGCATGGATCTAGCCCCTATCTTAATGAGGCATTCTTGAAGTTATGTGCGCAGCGCATGCCTGAAAACTTACACCTTATCATTGCAGAAAGTAACGGCTATCCAATCGCTGCGTCCTTACTGATTGTTGACCCCATAAGCTCTAAGGCTTATGGTAGGTATTGGGGTGCTATTGAGCATGTGCCCTGCTTGCACTTTGAAACTGCCTACTATCAAGCAATTCAATATTGCATCTCTAATCAGATTCAAACCTTTGAAGGTGGTGCACAAGGTGAACACAAGATGGCGCGCGGCTTCTTGCCCACCACCATTCAATCTGCCCATTTCATTGCGGATCCTCAGTTTGCCAAAGCTGTGCAACACTTCCTAGATCGTGAACATCAAGGCATAGGGGCTTATGTGGATGAGCTCGCCGAGCACAGTCCTTTGAAATCGTCTAAAGTACAGCCATGAATTCTAAAGACACCAAATCTATTGTGCAAGATGGCTCCCACTCCCTTTCTACAGGGGATGCAGACTCTGACTCGCCTTGCATTGGTGTTTGCACCACGCTATACGATGAGATCTGCCAAGGTTGTGGTCGCACTTTAGGTGAAGTGAGTAATTGGGTATTCTTTTCTCAAGAAGAAAAAGATTCCGTATGGAAACGTATTCGTGCAGAAGGTACTGCAACCCGCTTCCAGAGACAAGCCAAAGAAAATAAGCCCGCTTAGGGGCTTATTTTTTTATTGCCAGCTTTACAACTAGGCCTTAATTAACCAGCCAACTCTTGGCTACGTAGGTACTCTTCGTAAGTACCAGAGTAATCCACCACCGTACCATCCATCTTCACTTCTAAGATGCGGTTGGCTAATGCAGAAACAAACTCGCGGTCATGAGAAACAAATATCAAAGTACCGTCGAATTTCTCAAGAGCGATTTGTAAACTCTCAATCGATTCCATATCCATGTGGTTGGTTGGCTCATCCATTGCCAGGACGTTGTATTTTTGGAGCATGAGTTTGCCCCAAATCATTCTGCCCTTTTCACCACCAGAAAGGACTTTGACAGACTTGCCAATATCGTCACCAGAGAACAGGAGGCGGCCCAAAGTGCCACGGATCACTTGGTCATCATCGCCGGTATTGCGCCACCAATTCATCCAGTCCATGAGCAATTCGTCTTTAGCGAACATCTCGGTATTGTCTTGAGGCATTACGCCGACGTTAGCATTCTCAGCCCACTTCACATCACCGCTATCAGCGGCAATACCATCAAAGCGCTTACTCAAGATCGTTTTGAGAAGTGTTGTCTTACCAGCACCGTTTTGACCGATGATCGCAATCTTTTCACCAGCACGAACACCTAGCTTGAAATTCTTGAAGATCACGCGATCATAAGCTTTAGTAAGTGCATTGCACTCTACCGCCATATTGTGTAATTTTTTCTCAGCATCAAAACGAATAAATGGGTTCTGACGTGATGAAGGCTTTACCTCAACAATTTCAATCTTCTCCAGCTGCCTCTGACGTGAAGTCGCTTGACGAGCTTTAGAAGCATTTGCAGAGAAGCGAGCCACGAAAGCTGCTAATTCAGCAATTTTTTCTTTGGCTTTCACGTTATTGCTGAGCTGCTGTGTTCTTGCCTGCACAGAAGCCAGCATGTAAGAGTCGTAGTTGCCTGGATAAACCTTTAAGGTTCCATAATCCATATCGGCCATATGCGTACAGACTTCATTGAGGAAGTGACGGTCATGGGAAATGATGACGATGGTGCTCTTAATTTGATTGAGAATGTCTTCAAGCCAATGAATGGAGTGAATATCCAAGTTATTCGTTGGCTCATCGAGCAGCAATACATCTGGATCGGAGAACAATGCTTGCGCTAGCAATACACGCAGCTTCCAACCTGGTGCAACGTTGCTCATCGGACCATTGTGTTGATCAATAGGAATGCCAATGCCTAACAACAACTCACCCGCTTTAGCTTCTGCGGTGTAGCCACCGTATTCGGCGTACTTGCCCTCAAGCTCAGCAGCCTTCATGTAATCTTCATCAGTAGCATCTGGATTGGCGTAGATAGCATCGCGTTCAGCCGCAGCCTTCCACATCTCTTCGTGACCCATCATCACGACGTCGAGTACGCGCACATCCTCGTAAGCAAATTGATCTTGACGCAACTTACCCAAACGAATACCAGGATCTAAACTCACATTACCGCTCGTTGGCTCTAGCTCGCCACCTAAAATTTTCATGAAGGTGGATTTACCGCAACCGTTTGCGCCAATCAGGCCATAGCGATTACCGCCGCCAAACTTCACGGAAATGTTTTCAAATAGAGGCTTTGCCCCAAACTGCATGGTGATATTAGATGCTGACAGCACGGATGTTTTCTAGCTTTCTGAAATTCAATTAGATAGTTACCCCCGAATTTGGGGGCAAAGACCGTTATTTTAACGGCTTAGAGGTCTTTGTTGGCAGGAAGCCCGTGGTCTTGCTTAGACTTTGACCCTAAATGGGGTGAAATTCGTATGAATATCGTAAAAATCCTCGTTTTCCTTGAGCTTGAGGAAGTTCACAACCCAATAGGTCATGGGGGTTGCCAGAACCTCCCAAGTAGTCTTGAGGACATATTGAGCCAGCGCTACCTGAATGACTTCATGGGTAGTCCAGATGCCATAGAACGCTAACATATAGAAGAAAGAGGAGTCGACCAACTCCCCTACCGCTGTCGAGCCAATAGTACGCATCCAGAGAAAGCGCCCTTGGGTCATGATTTTCATCTTCGCCAGCACATAGCTATTCGTCAGACTGCCGCACCAAAAGGAGAACATGGAAGCTAAGGCGATACGCCATGAGTTTCCAAAGACAGTCTCTAGCCCCTGCTGATAATTAGACATATAAGCGCCTGGCGCCACCGGCAAAGCAATCACTATCTGCGCCATGATTGCCGCAAATGCAAGCGCAGCAAACCCAGTCCAAACCGCTCTACGGTCATAGGCATAGCCATAGACCTCAGTCAGAATATCGCCGAAGAAATAGGAAATAGGGAAGAACAAAATACCCGCGCCAAATGGTACCGACCCGAAGTAAGGCAAATCAACCACGGCTGCTTTACCGGCACCAATAAAGTTAGAGCAGAGTAAGACCACCACAAAGGCAGCCAAAATCAGGTCGTAATAGCGGTGGCGAGGTCTAGGAGAGTCCATAAGCCCAGAAAAATGGATAATAGAAACAAGAATATCTGTATTCCTGAAAATTCGCAGGAAGCAGCTAGAAATCAAGACAAAATGAAATATAGGATGGCAAAGCAATGAGTAAAAGTAAGGCTAGCTTTAACTGGGCGGACCCCCTTCTTCTCGATACCCAGCTAACGGAAGAAGAGCGCATGATTCGTGATGCAGCTGCTGAATACGCTCAAGGGCGCCTAATGCCGCGCATTCACGATGCTTACCGTAACGAAACAACTGACCCAGTCATCTTCCGCGAAATGGGCGAGCTTGGCCTCTTAGGCATCACGATTCCTGAGCAGTACGGTGGAGCCAACTTGAACTATGTCTCTTACGGATTAATTGCGCGCGAAATTGAACGCGTGGATTCTGGCTATCGCTCCATGATGAGCGTGCAGTCCTCTTTAGTCATGGTTCCTATCAATGAATTTGGTAGTGAAGCGCAAAAACAAAAGTACCTCCCTAAATTAGCGAGCGGCGAATGGATTGGTTGCTTTGGCTTAACAGAGCCAAACTATGGCTCAGATGCAGGCGGCATGATTACTCGTGCTAAGAAAGTACCTGGCGGATTTTCATTAACGGGCTCGAAGATGTGGATCTCCAACTCTCCGATTGCTGATGTATTTGTAGTGTGGGCTAAAAATGATGAAGGCATCATTCGTGGTTACATTTTAGAAAAGGGCATGAAGGGCTTAAGCGCCCCGAAAATTAGCGGCAAGATGGGTCTGCGCGCCTCCATCACTGGTGAAATCGTCATGGACGAAGTATTTGTACCAGCAGAAAATGAATTCCCTGAAGTTGAGGGCCTGAAGGGCCCCTTCACTTGCTTAAACTCTGCTCGTTACGGTATTGCTTGGGGCGCACTAGGCGCCGCTGAATGGTGTTGGTATGCTGCTCGACAGTACACCATGGACCGCAAACAGTTTGGCAAACCATTGGCTGCTAATCAGCTGATTCAGAAAAAATTAGCGGATATGCAAACCGAAATCACTCTGGGACTCCAGGGCTGCCTCCGCTTAGGTCGCATGAAAGATGAAGGTATTGCAGCTCCAGAAATCACCTCCATCATGAAACGCAACTCTTGCGGTAAGTCACTAGACATCGCGCGCATGGCACGCGATATGCATGGTGGTAACGGCATCTCTGATGAGTATGGTGTTGTGCGTCACATGCTGAACCTTGAGGTAGTCAATACCTATGAAGGTACTCACGATATTCACGCCTTGATTCTAGGTCGTGCGCAAACTGGTATCCAAGCTTTTAGCTAAGAACCTGATTTATTGATGATGGCCTTTGCTGCTTTGGCAAAGGCCTCGTCACTATCATTTTCCAGTTGCACAAAATTTTCAATCTTGTATTGAGGAAAATTGCGTACGATCGAAGATTGATACGATGGGTCGTAATGCTTTACCAATAGCTCTTCCACTAACTCCGGAAAATTACCTGCATCAATGGCTTCATTCCATTTGGTAATTTGTACTTTCCCATAATGCGCAGTAAGCAAAGCCAGCTTCTGTTTGAAATTATCGGTATCGGTTAAGAAGTGGTGGTATTCACGAATCAACCAAGAGACACGAGTATGCGTACTGGATCGAAGCTCAATACAACTACCATTGCGAATTTTTTCCATCAAAGCATCAGGTACATGCAAGCCGCCAACCTTCTTGCTTTCAGACTCCACAAATACAGGCTTAGCTGGATCGAGCAAACGTAACGCATTCCAAAGTGCAGTCTCAAAGCCTTTTTGGGATGGCTGCTCGATATTAGGCTCATTACCCAATACGGATCCACGGTGCACGGCCAAGCCTTCTAGATCCAGAATCTGAGCCCCTAGAGCACCGATCTCTTGCAACACTTTTGTTTTGCCGCTACCCGTCATTCCACAGATCACCTGGAATGTAAATTGTGTTGCAGCGTAATCAAGACCATCAATCACGGTTCTTCTGAAGCCCTGATACCCGCCCTCGAGCTGCTTGGCTTTCCAACCAATGCGGTTGAGAATATGGGTAAACGCCCCACTACGTTCGCCACCGCGCCAGCAATAAATTAATGGACGCCACTCACGTGGGAGCTCCAGAAAATGATTTTCTAAGTGTGCAGCAATATTCTTAGAGACTAAAGCTGCACCCAATTTTTTAGCTGCAAAAGGAGACTCTTGTTTATATAGCGTACCAATGGTAGCGCGCTCCTCATTATTCAGAACGGGGTAATTTACCGCACCCGGAATATGATCAAGGGCGAATTCAGCTGGCGACCTGACATCAATCACAAGATCAAACTGATCTAGCTCAGATAAAAATTGATCAGATCTTAAGATATGCGGATTAATCGGTTGCACAATTAACTAGCGCAACTGTTGTAAAACATGCTCAGGCCAAGGCGCTGACTTATTCGTGGTGAGATCTACCCAAACCATGGTTGCACCACCAATAGCAGCCTCTACTTCGGGATCGGTAGTTAAAGCCATACTGGTGTAAAGATCCAGGCTTGTTCTACCAATAGCGCCAATGGAAGTCTTTAGAATTAATTCGCCTGGGTAAGTGAGTTGTTGAAAGAAATTACAAAAGCCATTAATCATCAACATAGACTCACGACCAGGAGCTACGTCATAGCCCAAAGATGTAATCCATTCGCAGCGAGCCTGCTCCATATACCGAAAGTACACGGTATTGTTGACATGTCCATACGCATCCATATCACCCCAACGAATGGGCATGATCATTTCATGAACCAGTTTTCTTTCTTCGGGGATGGCGATACGCATGACGGCCAGTAACTTCCTATTTCACTTGCAATGCAAGTTGATACAGATTCGTAGAGCGCGCACCAGAGCGACAAAATGCCAATACTGGTCCGGGCATGGTCCTCAATAAACGGGCCATCTCTCTTACTTGATCAACATTGATTGCACTAGGTACAACTGGTAGGTATGCATAATTTAAGCCCAACTTTTCTGCTTCAGCTTGAATGCTGGCATTAGTTGGCTGATCTGGACCGCCCTCACCATCAGGACGGTTATTAATCACACTCTTATAACCTTGTGCCGCAATTTCAGCTAAATGACTGGCGTCGATCTGACCGATGGTACCGAACTGATCGCTATGGCAAGAAATAGGAAGACTCATGAAACCCTCTACATTGAATAATGACGTAATAGGGTTGATTTTAAATCAGGCTTATCGAACTTAGCTGGAAGCCTTTTTATGAGCCGAGAAGAAACGCTCGCTTATTTCCATACCCACAAGCATGGCAACAACAAATACCAGGGCCTTCAGGTGCCCAGCACCCAAGGCAACCAAGGCTGGGCCAGGGCAAAATCCAGCAATTCCCCAGCCCGCACCAAAAATGAGGCTGCCAATAACGAGGGGCTTCGTGATATCTCTACGGGTTGGGATATGCAAGGCGCCACCAAAAAACGCTTCAGTCCTCTTGCTGACCACATAAAACCCGCCAAGCCCGACCATTACTGCACCCAACATTACAAACATTAAGGATGGATCCCAAAGACCCGTTAGATCCAAAAAGCCCAATACCTTCTGGGGATTACTCATGCCTGAGATGATTAAACCCCAACCAAAAAGTACACCAATTGCATACTGACTGAAAAGGCCAAAATGTTTTTTCATCTTAGACTCCGATCAAATGACGAAGAATAAAAACGGTCACGAAGCCGGCAAACATAAAGGCGCAAGTGGCAACGAGGGAGCGCGGAGATAAACGCGAGAGTCCGCATATCCCATGGCCGCTGGTGCAGCCTGAACCGTAGTGGGCCCCAAAGCCAACCAAAATACCTGCAATCACAATCGCAATCCAATCAGACTCAATCTCTACAACGGGGAATATTCCAAAAAAAAGTGCCGCCATAAATGGAGCTGATACCAAGCCCAAAACCAAACTCAGACGCCATGCGGTGTCCGTTAATTTGGGATGCAATAAACCCGAAACAATGCCGCTAATTCCTAGGATGCGCCCATGAAGTAATACATAAAGAGCTGCAGCAATCCCAAGAATCATTCCCCCTAGTAAAGAGGGAATGGGTGTAAAGGAGAACCAGTCAATTTGCATTATTTAATCTATCAATTTATAAACTTAGCTGCAAGGGTTTGGGGCAAGACGTACCTGCAAGTAACGTAGGCCTAAATAAGCCCCAAAAATAAATCCTGGTAAAGCCAGTATTGAACCAAGGGCAAGCGTAGAAATGCCACTCAAACCCTGCCCTACAGTGCAACCCAAAGCAGTTACGCCACCAAAGCCCATTAATGCAGCGCCAACTAAATGATTTGCTGTGTCCTCAGAATTGCGAAAGGATTCCCAACGGAATGATTTTGTTGCAATAGAAACTGCCGCAGAACCTAGAATCATTCCTAGAACAGCCATAATGCCAACGGTCAACACTTTAGACGTATCGCTATACATCATTAGCCAGTCAAGTGAATACGCATAAGGAGCTACAAAAGACAAGCTCTCCATGCGACCAGAGTTCGTTACTAAAAATACTTCTTCTAGAGTGTTGGGATCTTCAGCAACAAAACCAAGATTGCCAGATACAAACCATACTGCACAGATCGCCAATCCGACAGCTATACCCGCAAAGATATTTTCAGCAGTCCAAAATGCCTTTCTTGCCAAAGCATATGCAATAAACGCAGAACCAATGATTAAGCCCAAGACCAAATGAAGAGTTGGGCGTGCAATACCGAGAGGCCCACTTAACAAACTGGGTAAGTCTTGCGGGGTATTAAAGGCTATGAAAAAAGTATCTAGGGTATTAATACGAATAACGCCTAAGAACCCACGCAATGTCATATAAGCGGTTAAACCTAGCACCATAAAGACAATAATAGACTTTAAGTTACCGCCACCAATACGAATTAATGTTTTGCTGCCACAACCTGAAGCCAACACCATCCCGAAGCCAAACATAACACTGCCCACAATAGTGGAGAGCCATAAAAATTTACTACCGGTATACATACTCTTCAGGGGATCAATTAACCCGAAATAAGACATCAAGGTAAAACCAATGATGGCAACACCAATAGCCAAGAACCACTGCTTTAAACGATCCCAACTGGACATGATGAAAACATCAGACACTGCGCCCATGCTACAAAACCCAGTCTTTTGCATGACCGCACCTAAGAAAAAGGTAATAGCAAAAGTTGCCCAAAGGACTAACTTACTTAAAGAATTGATATCTACAACATCCATAGCGACTGTGTCTTGAAAAATTAAGGTTTAAATTTATAAAATTGTTGATTAAGAAAAGCTGTCACATCCACTTCATCCTCGGGAAATAAGTCAAGGCGAAGCTCTGCGTTGCAGAGTGAAACCATCTTCTTTAAATCGGCCAGAGATTTCACCTTGCCATCCGAGCGGGTGTAAATCATGTCGCCATTTCCAAAGCCCGTTTTCTTGGCGTGGCAGGCGTAGCACTTTTGCTGATCAATAGTTTTGCCATTTACTAAATCCGGAGTAGCCAGCACAGGCGCACTCATGAGCGCACTGGATGCGGCTAGCACAAAGGATCGAAGGAAAATCATTTTCATTACAAATCAAGGATTTAGCATTAATCCTTTATTTTAAGGCCCAATGGCTGAATTTGCCCTACTCCGCCTGGATAGACAGGTAGACGTTGTAGGCATTCATGCGGTTTGCAGCTCTAAAGAGCGGCATCCCTTCGTATTCCGACCAATCAGCTTGCTTATAGGCGTCCTCAAAAGGATCCAGGTTTATTGCTGCTTTAGACATCGACTCACGCAAATACTTCAAATAGCCCCTAGTAAAGGCAATATCTTCGGCCGGATGAACTGAATAACCCCCATGACCAGGTATGACGATATTGGGATTTAATTTTTCGATCTCATCCAAGGCCGCCAGCCACCCCTTGCTATCTGCATTTCCAACAAATGGAATGCGGCCCCTAAACACCAGATCACCCGCAAAAAGCACTTTTTCGGATGGAACGTACACCATCAAATCTTCAGGAGCATGAGCAGGCCCCACTCTGCTGATAAAGAAATCAATGCCGCCAATCGTCAATTTCAATTTTTGATCGATCCATACATCAGCAGAAATGAGTTTGGTATTTGCATTTACCCAGGGCGCAAAATCAGTTCTTGAAGCAATTAAGCGTTGCTTCGCTGTTTCTGAAGAAAGATAATTTCGCCCCTCACCTTGGGCATAAATCTTCGCACCGATTTTTTTAAATTCTTGCAAACCGTAGACATGATCTGCGTGATAGTGGCTCACAATGATGGCGACAACTTTCTGCGGAGTAATCTTTTTAATTTCCGCAATTAATTTTTGCGCAAGAATAGGCGATCCCAAAGCATCTACCACCACCACACCATCTGGAGTTATAACAAACCCAGTATTGGAGATGAAGTTTTGGTTAGCACTACTCCCCATCTCTGGAAAACCTTGTACAAAGTAAGTATGAGGTGCGACTTGGGTAGGTTTGAGCTGAATATGATCAGCAGGATTACTTTGGCCAAAAGCAAAACTCAAAAAGATAAGGAACCCCAAAAGGATCCCCGCAAGACTCTTAATGCAATTCATACTAAATTACTTAAGGCTTGATGTAGGCAAAACCATCTTTGTATTGCAAGTCGGCAACTCGCACCACGCCTGATGGTGTGAAATCTGCATCCAGCGTGAATTGATCTTTTTTCAAATTCCGATTCTTTAAAGTGATCTCACACACTTCAAACTTCACACCACGAGATTTAAGGGCTCCAACTAATGGCGCATACTCCACATTATTTTTCTTATCCTTGGCGCCTTCCATCAACATATCCACTCCATTGGCATGAGTCACTACGATGATGATGGTATTTGGGGCTGTATCCAAATGATTACGAATATTGCGCAGGCCTTTTAGACCTTGAGTTTCTGCATCATCAATGTGATAAACCACTTTGGTAGGGCCAGATGATTGAGCTGAAACGACAGAGCAAAATCCCAATGTCAGGGCTAAAGCAGTAATAATAGAAAGTAGTTTTTTCATGCTTAGATCTCGTGTAGTTATATGGCTAATTAAATTGGGGCCATGCCAGGATTATTTGACACACCTTTAATGATTGGCTCATTGAGCTTAACCGCTTTAACAACTTTGACATCGCGCAAGTGGCGCTCCATGACATCCCAAATTGCTTCGCCTCCTGCATTTTTCGCCTCTTCACTGACTGGCGCCCAACCAGCTACTTTGTAGGTTTTGTTTGCATCAATAGCCTTACCATTTAAGCGCATATCAGAAATACGTTTACCAGCGGTTTGTGCTGGATCAATGGTGTATTGCATTCCACCGACGCGGACCATGTCACCACCTTGCTGATAATACGGATCAGGATTAAACAAGTTATCAGCGACGTCCTCAAGAATAGTTTTAATTGTTTCACCACTCATATTGGTAACAGTAGTGTATGGGTAGGTGATCGCGGTTTGATCTAAAAGATTCTCACGCGTGATCGCTTGACCTGGCAATAGACTGGTACCCCAACGGAAGCCTGGAGAGAAGGCAATCTCTGCATTCTTCTGTGCCATCAATCCATCCAAGATGAGTTGATCAAAGCTACCGTTAAAGTTACCCCGGCGATACAAGAGGCCCTCTGTAGTTGCTAACTTCTCGTTGAGCTTAGCTTCATACGGAGCCCTGACTTTAGCGATCAACTTATTCATCGCTGGATCCGCTGGAATCATATTAGAGAAAATTGGGAATAGCTTATAGCGGAAATCTACTGGCTTGCCACCTTTCACATCAAAATCCAGCACTCCTAAGAACTTACTATTAGACCCAGCATTGGTAACTAGAGTTACTCCACCAGCATTCTTTATCTTCACCGGAATAGGCACACCATCATGGGTGTGCCCACCCAAAATAGCATCTAGTCCGCGTACGCGGGAGGCCATTTTCAAATCTACATCCATGCCATTGTGAGATAGAAGCACCACTACCTTTGCGCCTTTTGATCTAACCTCATCAATAGTCTTTTGCATATTCTCTTCCTGAATACCAAAGGTCCAATCAGGAGTGAAGTAGCGGGGATTTGCAATGGGCGTATACGGGAATGCTTGTCCAATAATGGCAACCTGAATACCGTTCTGCACTTTCATGACATAGGGATTAAATACTGAGTCGCCGAAATCCGCTGTTTTAATGTTTTGCGCTACAAATGAAACTTTGCCCTTGAAGTCGCCATTTACGATTTCCATGACGCGCTTTTCGCCAAGAGTCATTTCCCAATGCGGAGTCATCACATCAACACCTAAAGCAAGAGCGGCATCAACCATATCCTGACCATTAGTCCAAAGTGCAGTACCTGATCCCTGCCAAGTATCCCCACCATCTAGCAATAAAGCACCAGGACGATTGGCTTTCATTTGCTTAATTAAAGTGGCCATATGAGCAAATCCACCCATCTTGCCGTAGTTTTGAGCAGCAGCCACATAGTCTAAATAGGTAAAGGCATGAGCATCACGAGTGCCTGGTGCAATGCCATTTGCCTTCAAGAAATATTCGCCAACCAAGTGCGGGGTCTTACCTTCCTGCGCACCGATACCAAGGTTTACATTAGGCTCACGGAAATAAATTGGCAATAGTTGAGCATGGCAATCTGTAAAGTGCAAAAAGTGAACATTACCAAATTTAGGTAAGTCATAAAATTTTTGCGCAGTGCTTTGTGCGTTAACAAAGTTTGATTGCAAACTCATTCCACCTGCAGATGCAATAGCTAAGGCCTGCAGAAAATCGCGACGACTTAAAGACATAACATTCCCTTTGTGAAAACAGGCCTGTCGGCCTGTTTTTATACTTTATTGATTAACTGGTGAGGCCGGATCAAGCAGCAAGGCCATGACATCCTGAATCTGCTGCTCATTTAAAAGTTTGGCATGAGCGAAACGCGGCATATTACTGCATACGTTATAGGCCTTGGAGTTATTAATACGATTCCATGTATAGACCACAACCTCTTTAGAGTAGCCGCGCATTTTTCCATAACCCGTTAAAGAGGGCCCAATATTTCCATAGGAGATTTCCTTGGGATCAATTTGATGGCAGTTATAGCAGCCGCCACCAATTTCTGAACCTGCTTTATCTGACCAAGTAGCTCCCCGACCACTTTGAGCAATCTTTTCCCCATTCTTCCAGTTACCAATGTACTTGCCATCAGATGGCTGCTTAATGGAAGCCATATTTTCGCTCTGAATCCTCTCCCTCACCTTTAGATCGCCACCGCCATCCAAGTTGGCTGGGTTAGAACAAAACTTCTGCGCAGGATCCTGCACCAAACGATCGAGACCGGCCTGACCTTTTGCCTCAAAACTAGAGGACATCATATTTTCAAAAGGCGTTGCAGCATGAGCAACACCGGCGGATATAAATAGCGCTAACGCCAATAAGGATAATTTATTTTTCATATTATTTATCTCCAGCGATTAACGCTTCAGTCCTGGTGCAGTCATAGTGCCACCTTTGGCTGTCACAGCCATATACATTGAAACCGCAATGGTATCTTCAGAGGTATATATTGGCTCAGGGAAACGCTGCTGACGATAGCAGTCATTTAAACGCTGCTGCATCGTCCAAAAAGTTCCGCTTGAAACCCTGTAAGCCGGCCATGAACCCCAACCTGCTGCTGCACCTTTTTGTGTCGTGATGTTAGGCAGATCCTGCAAGCGAATACGCTTACCGTCAGAGCCATGACATGAGGCGCATGAGAAATCCATTGGGCCGCCTTGATAGAAGAAGGATTGTTTACCCATCTCAAAGGCTTGCTTTTCTTTAGGGTGCTTAACAACAACATTAATTGGCATACCTTTTGATTCAGCAACAACGTAAGCAACTACAGCCTCAATATCTTTACGCTTACCTTTGCCAAAACCAGCCTTAATGATTTCGTTAGCGTCATAACCTTGCATTTTGCTCATACAAGTAATTAAGCGTGACTCAAGGTCTTGAACTTTGTTTGTGTCTTTAAAGTATTTTGGTAATTGAGTATAGGCACCCTTAACAACACCAGGCCCCATACCCAAATCACACTTTTCAAGTGAGACATTTTTGGGGCCCATCGGCTTTTTCCAAATATCCTCACCAGCTGCCTCATATAAATCAGAAGGGTTACCATCAGCAAGCATCGCACGATATTTTTCAATCTCTTGAGTTGCTGCGCTACCGCCAACGACAGGTTTATCTTCATTTTTTCCAGGACTGGTACAGCCCTGTAGGAGGACAAAAAAACCCGCCGCCAAGAGTCCGCAATAGATGCGTGTCTTCATAGGTAACCTTTTTAGTTATATTTTCGTATTGATATTAAGAAGCAGTGGCTTCATCAGTACGTTTGTCGCCTTTATTATCGATCCAGCTCACAACAATCTTGTCGCCTTTGGCGCCCTTGTATTTGAAGTTCAAGAATGGGTCCTTAGAGACCGCAGGGCCAAACTGACCATTCAAAACATCTTTACCATTTGCTTTGACATTGATAGTAGTGATGTGCCATGCAGGAATCACTTTGCCAGCAGCATCTTTACGCTGACCAGATTCCATATCGTGCTTCATCAAAATTTTTACATCCACAATTCCGCCGTTTTCGGCTGCTCTTACGCGCATTGGATCAGACATATGTTCCTCTTTTAATCTAGTAATTTATTAATGGTATTTAATTGGATTGAGAGTGCTTAACCGCCGCAACCACCCAAAGTTACTTTCACTTCTTTAACAGCCATACTCCATTTGCCATCAGCCTTTACCAAGGCATACACATTAGAGGTTTGACCCATCTTGATACGAGTAGTAACAAAAGGCTCAGTGCCTGTAGGAATATAGAACTGCGCAGCCAAGGCGCTTGGGTTTTTCTCAACCAAGATTGCCATTTGCTCTGCTTTAAGGGTAGTGACAATTCCAACTGGAACTACCGCACCATTTTCTGCAATATCTGGGGCGTTCAAAGTAACAGCGCTAGACTTATCTGGACTGCCTGCACCTAGAATCTTAAATACATCATCAAGACTCTTGCCTTCAAATGCGGCTTTATTCCATTCTTGAGCTTGGGCCACACTAATGAGACCCGCAGAAGCCATTAAACCGAAAACCGCTGAATATTTCAATAAACTGCGTCGCTGCTGATTCATAAAAACTCCTTTAATAATCATTTACCGTGAATATATTACCTGCTAACCAATAAAGCATGCTGGTTAGTACTGATACATCTTATTTATTTACCACCAGAAAGCACCCAGGTAACCAAAGCCTTGCGATCCTCATCCGATAACTGCGACTGTGGCGGCATTGGAATTGAACCCCATACGCCTGAGCCACCATTTTTAACTTTAGCCATCAATTTATCCAAAGCACCGCTCTGCCCCTGGTATTTGACTGCAATATCAGCAATGGATGGGCCAACCAATTTGGCGTTCGGTGCGTGACATGCTGAACAGTTCTCATTCTTAAATAGCGCAGCTGGACCCTTGTTGGAGGAAGCATGAGTATCGGACGCATGGGCCAATCCCTCACCCGTCGTTCCAGGCAACTTAGCAAGAGGCGGTTTGGTGGAGTCTGAACCACGATATGGGCCATACAAGCGATTTTGCTCAGCAATATTGCCATGAGCATTTCTGGCGAAGTCTGGAAGAGTGGATCCAATTTGCACAAACTTCACGCAATTGTTCATGCAAGAAGAGCCATTAACATCCGGCTTGCCGTTAACACTCCAAAAACCATGATTACGAGTCATGCCGTTACGATTAGGCATTTTTTTCTGGACTTCGGCAATGTTGGCATCACTCAATACAAAATCATCCGGGACTATTTCACCCAAGCTGAGAATATATGCCACCAGCGCATAAGTATTGTCCGGGGTAAGTGATCTCGGCGCATTCCAAGGCATGGCACGATAAATATAGTCCCACAATGTTGATACAGTTGGCACCTTCATCAAAGTAGTTCGCTGAGGCTGCTTACGATCTAACAAAGAGGCGACCCTGCCAGTCTTCACGTCATCAGCAGTTGTTCCACCAGCAATCGGAGTAAAGATCTCATTTGACTCACCAAAAACACCGTGACAACTAGCGCACTTAGATTCCCAAATTACTTGACCTTGCTCAACAGAGCCAGATCCCTTTGGTAAGCCTTTAAAGTCTGGGCGCACATCAATATCCCAAGCCATGACTTCTGCAGGAGTTGCATTTCTTCCAATACCCGGAAACTTAGCGGAGCCCTGTGTACTTTGTGCAAACGAAATCTGGGCAGCTAATACTGCAATACTTAGCAGACTCAAACGAGCAATAAAATTAACCGACTTGTACATTGCTTACCTCACCGTTTGAATCTAACTTCCATGACTGAATAGCATTATTGTGATAAATAGATCGATTACCTCGTGCATCACGCAAGACCTTTATCGATGGCTGGATGTAACCAGTGTCATCCACTGCTCTAGATTGCAATATTGCCGGTGATCCATCCCATACCCAATCAATATTGAAGCGAGTTATAGACTTGGTTTGAATTGGCGTCTCTAAACGAGCAGTACGCCAGTTATTACCGCCATCGAAAGAAACATCAACACGCTTAATCTTGCCGCGACCAGACCAAGCCATACCGCTCACGTTATAAAAACCTTTATCCAGCAATTGCTGGCCACCAGAAGGTGTAGTAATTACCGATTTGCATTCTTGAATGGATGCGTATTGACGATGCATGCCATCTGGCATGAGCTCAATATAGTGAACGGCTTCATCTTTCGCATTCCAAGGCATATCGCCAACCTCTAGGCGACGCAACCACTTCACCCAGCTGACACCCTGCACGCCAGGAACTACTAGGCGCAATGGGAAGCCGTTTTCCGGGCGTAACATTTCGCCATTCATACTCCAGGCAACGATTGCGTCTTCTAAGCAGCTTTCAAGATTGATCGTACGCGTCATGCCTGAACCATCACCACCTTCGGCAAGCATGAACTTGCCTTTTTTCAAATCTGCGCCGCATTCTTCAAGCAATACCTTAAGAGGTACACCTGTGAATTCGCAGCAAGATAGCATGCCGTGGGTATATTGCACGGTTGGCACCGCAACGTTACCCCACTCCAATCCAGTATTAGCACCGCACTCAATGAAGTGGGTACGAGAAACTGAAGGCAATCTCATTAAATCATTCATCGTAAAGACGCGAGCGTTCTTCACCAAACCGTTCACCATGAGGCGATGGGTTTCAGGGTTGATGTTGTACCAACCTTGGTGATGACGCTCAAAGTGCAAACCATTCGGGGTAATAGTGCCGAATAATCCTTGCAGCG
Organism: Polynucleobacter sp. MG-28-Ekke-A2; assembly: GCF_035012985.1. Classification (NCBI taxonomy): domain Bacteria; kingdom Pseudomonadati; phylum Pseudomonadota; class Betaproteobacteria; order Burkholderiales; family Burkholderiaceae; genus Polynucleobacter; species Polynucleobacter sp. MG-28-Ekke-A2. Next base: position 36,191 of record NZ_JAYGQU010000006.1, read on the forward strand.
GAGTAAATGCAACAGATGCTGCAGATACACGCGTTAATCCAGGTGATTCACGACGAATGAGGTTAGATTCGTAAATTGATGGCACGCCATATGGCATGGTGGCAACGTTTTTACCTAAAGTGGTTTGCCACTCTTGCTTTTCAAGAATTGCGGGATCGCCTTCTCCAGCAGCAAAAGCCATTGGGGCAGCCAGGCCAGCAGCTGCACCACCAATGGCTGATAAAAAGCCCTTACGTAAGAAGCCGCGACGGGTCTCATCTAGTCCATTTGAATTGATATCGGCAATTAACTTCTGAGAGATAAAGTGCTCGGGCGCTTTCACCAAGCGAGCTCTATTAGCCGGCTTCTCAACCGCCGAGATATCCTCGGCACTTAATTCAATCTGCTTCTTAGTCATTTGACCTCTACTTGAAAAGTGATTTACTGCAAAACTTAATGAATGCTTTCAGCAATCTTTGCGCAGACTGTCTGACACATCTCTACGGTTGCGTTATCCGCAATCGAGTAATAAACCGTTACACCCTCTTTGCGGCGCATTAGAATTCCAGCTTTATGAAGCGCCAATAAATGTCTCGAAACATTGGCCTGGCTTGTGCCACACATCTCTACAACCTCAGAGACGGATTTTTCACCGCTACAGACTGCATACATGATGCGTAAACGTGCGGGCTCAGATAGAACATTGAAATAAGCAGCCACATGCGCAAATACCTTCTCCATCTGTTTTGGAGATAAGTTTTTTGTCGCCTTTTGAACCTTTACCCTCAATTTCACTAGCCTTTTAATATATGCATGTATACGCATATATTTGACCCTTTAAGCAGGTAAATCGGTATAGTGAGATACCCTACATTGCTTAGCAATACAATCAAGCCATGGATACGGATGCAATCCTTCTCTCGCTTAAGCTGGCGCTTTGGACCCTGGTCCTCATCCTTCCATTTGGAGTTTGGGTTGCCCATAGCCTCTTAGGCCTTAATAGAAGCAAACCCTGGGTGGAAGCTGCCCTAGCCCTGCCACTCGTTTTACCTCCCACTGTTTTGGGCTATTACCTTTTGGTTGGCTTGGGCGGAAAGACTTTTTTAGGTATTCCACTGGTGTTTTCCTTTGCCGGAATCCTCATTGCCTCCCTCATAGTCAACCTGCCTTTTGCAATACAGCCGATTCAGCGCGCATTTGAAGCTATCAACCCGGAAATTATTGAGGCCGCCCAAGTCAGCGGCCTATCCAATTGGCAAATTTTTCGCTTGATTGAGCTTCCACTGGCATGGAGAGGCATTACCAGTGCCGCAGTGCTGACCTTTGCTCATACCCTAGGTGAATTTGGGGTCATCCTCATGGTTGGGGGCGCAATCCCCGGAGAAACCAAAACAGTATCGATTGCGATCTACGACAAAGTGCAAAGTTTTGATACCTCAGGCGCCGGCGCACTGGCCTTATTGCTGCTAGGTATATCTCTGATTGCAATTGCCCTTTCATATGGTGTTTTTGGCAAAAGCGTCTCCCAACAGCGCCAACGGAGGGGCTGATGCTTAAACTCAAAATAAGCCAAGCACTCCCTAACCCTCTGCAAATTACGCTGGAATGTGCAGCCGGTCAATTGCATGCTCTTGTGGGGCCATCTGGTAGCGGCAAAACCAGCACTCTGAGAACGATTGCCGGCCTCAGCCAAGCTAAGATTGGAAAAATTGAATGTGATGGTGAGACCTGGTTTGAGGCCAATGAACTTGCAGGAGTAATACAGAACCTGTCTCCCGCGCAACGTTCTTGTGGATTTTTATTTCAGCAATACGCTCTCTTCCCGCATCTATCCGCGCTTGAGAATGTTCTCATCCCTTTACAGAATTCTGCACATAAGGTGGCTGAACGTAAAGCCCTTGCTCAGGACTGGCTAGGTCGCATGGGCATTTCTGAACTTGCCCATCGTTTTCCACACCAACTCTCGGGCGGACAACAGCAACGCGTAGCACTTGCTCGCGCATTGGCACGACAGCCAAAGATCTTATTGTTAGACGAACCATTTTCCGCTGTTGATGCGCCAACGCGACAAGGTCTATATAAAACTCTTGCTGATTTACGCAAGGATTTAAACATTCCAATTGTGTTGGTTACACATGATTTGCGTGAGGCCGATCTGCTTGCCGACCGTATTACCGTGATTGATAACGGCATCAGCTTACAAACGGCAGCGCCCCAAGTGCTATTTCAAAGGCCTAGAAACTCACGTGTAGCCGAGTTGGTTGGCATCAGCAATTTATTTCATGGGATATTTAATGCGGGCAATCTCACTTGGGATGGCTGCGATAAAACCTTTGCCGTGGCCGATAAAGGCAAAATCCCCCCCAATGCCCAAGTAGCATGGGTGATTCCGCAAGATGGTTTGAGTATCCATAACGCACCAACCTTGACCAGCACTCCAGCGATTGCCGCAGAGATTAGTGTCTTAGGCCAAATTGCGGTAATCCAACTACAAATTCAAAATAGCATACATAAAATTGAATGGGTTGCATCAGCATCTGAAGTGAAAAGATTGAATATGGAAGTTGGCAGCCAAATGTATATTGAATTAAATGGCAATCAAATTCACATCATGCCATTGCGGCCAATCAATGATCCTAGGCGATTTGTTGATAGCAACTAGAGATTTTCAGAAAGAGTGATGCAAAATCTGCAAACTCTTTCTGATTTCAGCGATATAGCTTCACTCTTATTTACAGCAACCGCTGCCGCCACATGAAGAATCGGTAGAGCAAGTATTGACCCCTAGGAGTCGGTACGCCGGGCAAAATCTAAATAGCCCCGTTGCGAGAGGCACAACACCAATCCAACCCCATATACCTAAAGTTCCGGTTACGGCTAGACCTATTAATACCAAGCCAACTACCATACGTAACATACGATCAACACCACCGACATTGCATTTCATATTAAGACCCCTTTTGGTTATTTACTGCAGTATTTTTGATAAAGCACATTCATCACTTCCAAAGCAATCTGATTGGAAAGTGAATAATGGATTTGCTTACCATCTCTTCTGGTTTGGACCAGCTCTTCATTTCTAAGAACCGTGAGTTGCTGAGATAATGTAGACTGATGAATATCAAGACATTCCTCGAGCTCACCAACACACATCTCCCCCTGACTTATCTGGCATAGCAACAGCATGCGATCTCTATTTGAGAGCACTTTCATCAAGCGACAAGCCTCGTCTGCTGATGACTGCATCTTCTCTATATTAATACCGTCCTTAAGTACTGGCATGATGGGTACTCTTAGTTCAGCGGAACACCGACCAATGGGCGGCCTTCAAGAGTCCAAAGATATAAAGAGCCATCGTACAACTTAGTAGATTTATTGCCCACTAGCTCTGACATAACAAACCAACCACCAGCTGCTAAGTGGCCAGTATTGCAATAGGCAATTGTTGGGCCTTTAACACTTAAACCATTGGCTGACATCAACGCATCGTAAGTATTCTTTTGCCAGAAATACAATGCACCATTGCTTGGCTTTGCCAACAATTCAGGCGCCAACTCTTTTGAGCCCGCAATATGGCCAAAGGTCAGCACATCTGGACGTTTTGCAAGGCCTAAGTATTGGGCAGGCTGACGCGCATCCAATAATTGTGGCTTACCTGCTTTGGACGCAGCAGCTACATCATCTGAACTAGCGATTAATTCTTTGCGATATGCTTTTGCAGACCAATTGCCAGTCACTTTTTGAGCATTGTTAGTTACATATTCACGCCCCTCACCGAGCCACCCAGCAATACCGCCATCCAAGACAGCCACTTGATCTTCGCCATACACCTTGAATGACCAATAGGTTCTCAATGCCTCGTCGATATCGGACATATCCTGCCCTATAGGCACGAGCACAATCGGCTTATCAGAGTTGATACCTAAAGATTGAACCAATTTCTCAAAATCTGCTTTTTCAGGAATTAGAAACTTAATCTTTTTTCCATCGACTAGACGCTCTACACGTACCTTCTTAAAATCCAAGAGAGTGGAATTAGTAATATGGCCACCAACTTCTACCAGGAATTTCTTACCAGTCTTTTTGTCAGTATCAAACTCAGGGTTTCTAAGGTAGCTGGCTAAATCTGTTCTAACTTCAATTATCTGTACATCAGATTGATTATTGGATAACCAATCTGCGCTGACTACAGGACCAGGCAATGTAATTGCCTGAACTAGGCTCACCAAGCCGGTTAGGGCAGCTGCTAAAAGCAATTGAATTTTTTTCATCTCTACTCCCTTATGAATTTACAGCTAACAAATTATCTGAAAGACGGCCCATCAAATCAATCTTGCATTCCGTTAATACATGATGCTTTTTTGAGTTCAATACCAGCTCACGATTGCCCCACTCTGCCACTAGCTGAGCAATCTTTTGATCTCGCTCCAAAATTAGAGCCTCAATCTCTGCGGCAAATAATTGAATCAAAGCACTGATCCAATTGCTTACTGGAGCCATGCGACCTTTTACGGTCATTTGAAATTCTTTAGCGAATTTGATGACAACGTCCGAATTCGCCATCTCTTCACCGGTGACCCACTGGTTGGTAGTAAATAAGCGAACTGGCAAACCTTTCTGGTCTAAAGAAATGCCAACAAGGTGATGAAAGCTCCGTACATCACGCTTAATCACATGAAAATGGCCATGCTCACCATTGGGCATCTCATCTGCAGAATGCGCATGGTAGTAGAACTCATAACCACTATGCTCATCCACAAGATCATTACTTGGATAGTGCTGCCACTCAATAAAATCCTTGGCACCACATAAAGCAGCTTCATTCACGGTGCGCCCGGTTTCGGCATATCGCATCTGAATATTTGCTAGCGATTGTGCGGCCAACCAGAAATTAGATTGAGTAAGCATATATTTAATTACTCTGCAGCTTTACGCTTTTTAGGACCGCAAGGATTTGCAGGGCCACAGGGGTTAGCTGCTTTTTTCTTTGCAGGGCCACATGGATTTGCTGACTCTTTTTTAGGACCGCAGGGATTCTTCTGCTCTGCGCCTGATGGATTAGCAGGGGCATCTGCTGAATGTGCTAAAGGCGCAGCCGCCAAACCAGCTAAAGCCATTGCCAACGCAGCTACTGTTGATTTCTTAGACATAACTTTCCTTTTAAATAATTAAACCTAGAAACTAACGGGACCCTTGGACTTCTTCTCCATCCAAGAACCCAAGATAAATACTCCGACGGCCGCAACAACCATACCAACATCGATTGATAAACCTGAAAGATTGAAGGCATCGGGCAATGAATCAGCCTTAGCGTATTCACCCAAGGTTGTTAAGAACTCAATACTTGGATAGATGCCAGCAAACAATACGGTCCCTAACAATAAGCCAAGCAAAAATATGGCCGCATCAATGCGTCCAGACATCAAACCGACGACTGAGGTTCCAGGGCAATATCCACCAATTGCAAAGCCTGCACCAACAAATGCTCCACCAAGAGCGGCAGCACCTAAAAATGCAGGTGGTACAAATAAATTACCAGCATCTACAAAGCCCACCTGCTCCAAAATTAGGAGGCCAACGGCAGCAAACACAATAGCAGTGAACATCACCTTAAACACAGACCAATCTGTTAAGCGAAATTGGCCAGTTAATTTATTTGGATTACCAAAACCGGCACGCTCCAATACAAAACCAAATCCAGCACCTAATAGGAGCCCCGAAAGAATTTCACTCATCTTATTTCTCCTCTTTCAAGAAGCGACTTGTCAATAAACCTACGGCAAAGAATGCTCCCAGGAAAGTAAAGCCAGCCAGACTTAGTACTGCTGCACCCGACAAACCAAGGCCGCTAGTGCAACCCGCTGCGACTCGTGCACCAAAACCAGCCAATATGCCACCAAATAAAGCCGTAATGGATCGCTTAGAACCGCCTAAAAACTTTTTGCCGTCCAGTTGAATATGAATTCTTTTTGCCAGGAATGCGGATAGCAATGCGCCTATAGCCACACCAGTCACTTGCCATGTAATCCATGCATTTAATGGCTTACCCTCTTCAACCATCCCGCCGAGGTAGTCGTTTGCATTAGTTGCAACTGGAGCAATATGCATCCCAACCCAGGCTGTTAAGCGCGTCGTAAAGCCAGTAGCTCCCAGCCCATGACCTGTAATTACAAAAGTGGCCAACAAAACCATTCCGAGAAGTATTCCCGCTAACAGTGGATTCATATATTGAGCCGACTTGGTCTGCTCTACTTCATTATGCATATTTACTCATTTCATTTAACCAATTAACAATATATATATTTATATAGTATACAACTGACATACAAAGTCAATGAATTGAAATGAAATAGCAACATTTATTTGATCTACATCATGTAATTCAGTTTGGGAGCAATAAAACGGGGGCTTAGCTTAAATCTCACCGTTAATTTTGGTTAGATCCAATGCATCTCAGTAAAGGATGCCGCAACAATAGTAATAAATTAGTGACAGGAAAGTCATCACGCGTCATAGCAGAGATGGCCATTAGACTTTGTGGACAAACTGGTCCGTTTCAGGATGCGTAAACTTTCTTAGCCTTGGAACAACCCCACTTAGATGATCCTGCAGCAGGGTTTCTACATCCCAGCTCATCAATGCGCATCTCAACCTCTGTGTAAGGAATGGCAATTGAGCCCGGTAAATTACCAAACTCAATCCCTCATGCTAAATTAACTAAACCGTCCAACTTTATGGGGTCAGCTCAAAGGCAGTCTTTATATTTTTAAACACCGGCTTGAGAAAAGCCTTCAAGATTTTTTATACTCGGAATTTGAATACTTAACTTTCCGATATTAGAAATTAAGCCCTGTTCCGCCATAGAAGCAAGGGCTCTACTAATAGTTTCAAACTTCACGTCCATCATTAGGCCCATATCCTCTCTTTTAAAGAGTGGCGCAACTGCCATATCACCTGAGATCTTGGCAATTCGTAAGAAAAATCGGGCCAGACGCACTTCAATTCTTCCGGTATTGATTTCAGAAAACCATGACTCCGACTGAGTCAGAGCTTCACCCCATTTTTTTACAATTTGGCGATGTAAGCGTGGAGACTCTTCACCCAAGCTGGAAATAATAGCTTTTGGTATGCGACATAAATGGATATTTGATAAGGCAGTGGCTGAATGAGCATAACTCTTACCCAACAAAGCCTCCATACCAAACAAATCACCCGGCATTACTAATCGGACTATTCTAGTTGAGCCATCGGAATTGATATGCAATAGCTTTATATAACCCTCACGCAAGGTAAATAAATGCTCAGCAGAATCTCCCTGCGTGTAAATCCCTGCATTTGCTTCGAAACGTAAATCATCAATTGGTGAATGAATTTTAGAAAAGTCTTCCTCATTCAATTCGGCAAACAATGCAGAGCTGCGAATAGAGCATGCATTGCAATCACTATTACCCTGCCATGCACTTTTAATTTCAATAGTTTTCATAGGAAAGCAATCACTTCTTAGCAACCAATCCTAATATTGCAGACATGCCAGTGTGCCTTGGACCTTCAGAAAGTTCTTTCTCGTAACTTACAAGCTCGAGTATTTCAAAGTCTTTAGCGAGACCTCGAATCATTTCTTCTGTATAGAGATGCTCTATTAATGATGGGCCGCCGGTTTTGTAATCCAGTTGTTTAGGGGTATAGCCCTGAAGGATGAAGAGGCCACCGGGCTTTGTCGCCTTATAGGCTTGCTCAAAAATTCTAGCGCGCATTACTGGATCAGCAAACTGAATGAAGATACCAATCACTGCGTCATAAGTATTTTCTTGCCACGCATAGCTATCGGTATCAGAGAATGAATACTCAACTTGCACTTGATTATCTTTAGCAAACTGCTTTGCTTTAGCAAGCGCGACATCAGACGCATCAAAGCCAAAAACTTGCATGCCTTGCTTGGCAAGCCAGACGCCGTTGCGACCTTCGCCGTCAGCAATACATAAAACCTTATCTTTGGGCTTTAGGTATTGCTTTGTTTTCTCAACGAGATACTCATTAGGCTCTTTACCAAAAATAAACTCTTTCTTGTCAAAGCGTTCGTTCCAGAACTGGGTGGCATCCGCGAAACTCATAGACCTATCCTGATGTACTTGATTATTTTTTGAGTCCGCCAACGAGGTCGTTCTTTAAGTCGTTGATGTTTTCAAGGCCAACAGCAATACGCACCAAGCCATCAGAAATACCGGCGGCTTTACGAACCTCAGGCGTGACACGGCAATGTGTTGTTGTAGCAGGATGTGTAATAGTTGTGCGAGTGTCGCCTAAGTTTGCAGTAATCGAGCAAAGCTTTGTTTGATTGATGAGCTTGAACGCAGTCTTCTTGCCACCCTTCAAGGTGAAAGACACAATCGCCCCACCCTCTTTTTGCTGGCGCATTGCCAACGCATGTTGAGGATGCGATTTCAGGCCAGGATGGTAAACGCGCTCCACTCCAGATTGCTTCTCAAGCCATTGAGCCAAGGCGAGTGCATTCTGACTTTGTTGCCTCATGCGAAGTTCTAAAGTCTCCAAGCCCTTGAGGAATACCCAAGCATTGAATGCAGATAGCGTTGGGCCTGCGGTACGCACATAGGGGAATACTTTACCCATAATGAAATCTTTGCTACCCACAATTGCTCCGCCGACCACTCGACCCTGTCCATCCAGGTACTTTGTTGCCGAATGAATCACGACATCAGCACCAAGTGCTAATGGTTTTTGCAAAGCAGGTGTACAGAAGCAGTTATCCACCGCAAATAAGGCGCCTGCTTTTTTAGCAATCTTTGAAATCGCTCTGATATCAGCAATCTCAGTCAACGGATTGGAAGGTGTCTCAAGGTAGAACAGCTTAGTATTTGGCTGAACGGCGGCCTGCCATGACTTGGTATCAGCCAAATCAGCATAAGTGGTTGTAATGCCAAAGCGGCCCAAGATATTAGTGAACAACTGAATCGTTGCACCAAATACCGAGCGCGAGCAAACCACGTGATCACCTGCTTGTAAATGCGCCATTGCCATTGTAAGAATGGCAGACATTCCGGAAGCGGTAGCAATACAAGCCTCACCATCCTCTAAAGCAGCCAAGCGATCTTGAAACATGCTCACGGTTGGATTGGTAAAGCGAGAATAGATAAAGCCTTGGTCAGCATGCGCAAAACCATCGGCTGCTAACTCTGCACTATCAAAACAAAAGCTTGATGTTAGAAACATCGCCTCTGAATGTTCTTGGTATTCAGCGGTGCGACGAGTACCAGCGCGAACCGCTAAGGTCTCGAGCGCAAGCTTAGAAAAATCGGGTTTTTTACGTATAGTTTTGCTCTTCATGCTGCTATTTTGACACCGAATCATGATTTTGCCTCGAGCGAGGCAAAATCCTGTCGCTTTTTAGTCTTCGGTGGCCAAATGCAGGTGGAGTTGTGAACGGGCGAAATCGCTCGAATCCTTTTGGCGGTCTGCCTTCGCGTCAGAGGTATTTCTAGCGGCCTCCAAAGCATCTAGATAGGACTCGGTGATATCGCCAGTTACGTAGAAGCCATCGAAGCAAGAGGCCTCAAAGTTCTTAATATCCGGATTAACATCTCTTACCGCCTGCTTCATATCTTCAATACTTTGATAGATCAACTGATCGGCACCAATCATCTTATTAATCTCTTCATCGGTACGACCATAGGCAACCAATTCGCTACGGGTTGGCATATCAATACCGTAGACGTTGGGGAAGCGCACTGGCGGCGCAGCAGATGCAAAGATCACTTTCTTGGCACCGGATTCACGAGCCATCTGCACAATCTCAAATGAGGTAGTGCCACGAACGATAGAGTCATCCACAATCAAGACCGTCTTATCTTTGAACTCAATGCGCATAGCATTGAGTTTTTGACGAACAGATTTCTTACGAACGGCTTGGCCTGGCATGATAAATGTACGACCGATATAACGGTTCTTAAAGAAGCCTTCACGGTAATCCACGCCCAATTTCTTTGCTACTTGCATAGCTGCTGGACGACTGGAATCCGGAATCGGCATCACTACATCAATTTCATCGACATTAGTCTCTTTGCGGATCTTCTCAGCCAAGTAATCGCCCATACGCATACGCACGTTGTAGACGGTCACACCGTCAATCGTTGAGTCTGGACGGGCCATATAGACATACTCAAAAATGCAAGGCGTTAACACTGCATTCGGCACACATTGACGTGAATAGAAATTGCCGTCCAAGTCAATATAAATTGCTTCACCTGGATGAACGTCGCGCACAAACGTAAAGCCTAGACCTTCAAGCGCTACAGACTCAGATGCAATCATCCACTCAGGGCCCTGAGGAGTATCGATACGGCCAATACACAGCGGACGAATGCCATACTGATCACGGAAGGCTAATAAGCCATAACCCGCTATTAAAGAAACTACTGCATAAGACCCTTTAACGCGATTGGTTACACCAGTCACAGCGTTAAACATCGCGCCCTCATCCAGGGCTGCACTATTGGTTTCTTTTTGAAGTTCGTCAGCCAATACGTTAAGCAATACTTCAGTATCAGAACTGGTGTTGATGTGACGACGATCGCGATAAGCCATCTCAACACGTAAGCTTGGAGCATTTGTTAGATTACCGTTATGCGCCAAGATAATGCCGTAAGGTGCACTCACATAGAAAGGTTGCGCCTCTTCTTCACTACTTGCAGAGCCTGCAGTTGGGTAGCGCACTTGGCCAATACCAGCGTTCCCAACCAAGCTACGCATATTGCGAGTTCTAAACACATCTCGTACCAAGCCATTGGCTTTATGCATCGTGAATGAATTACCGTTCATCGTTGCAATACCTGCCGCATCCTGTCCGCGATGCTGCAAAAGCAGCAGCGCATCATAGAGAAGTTGATTTACTGGTGAGTGGGAAACAGTTCCGACGACGCCGCACATATCTCTAGATTCCTATTGTTAATTTAGGAGTAATGGTAGGGCTAACTTTAGGCATTGCATCACCCAATTGCTTAGCCCAGTCGGCAGGTAGCCAACCTTTAATTAAACCGGTTGCCATATCAATTGCTGGTCTGGTAATGGCGTTCTTCCAAGCCATACTTTGCGGGATGGGTGTGAGTGCCGCTAGAGTAGCCAACACTACTATGACCAAGCCACCACGGATCACGCCAAATATTAAACCCAAGAAGCGGTCTGTGAGACTAAGACCCACTGACAAAATAATCTTCTGCACTACCCCACCAAACAAACCACAGATGATGAGGGTTAATACAAACAATATGATGAAACTCAAGCCAAGACTCAGTAATTCATCCAGATGAAATGTCGAGAGCCACTCGGTTGAGAGGTAGTTACTGTAGTGATAAGCAACCCAAGCTGCGGCGAACCAAGAGGCTAAAGCAAGGACCTCTTTAAATAAACCGCGAGAGATGCCAACTAAGGCAGAAACCAAGAGCACAACTAGGGTGAAGTAATCCACCGATGTTAGCTTGAGGGTGGACAAGTATTCCATTACTGTTTACCAGACTCGACGAGTCTTGGTGTAAGACCCATCGCCTTAATTTTCTTTTCCGCTGCTTCTGCGACGTCTTTATCAGCAAAGGGTCCTGCTCGTACAAGGAAAATCTTGCCACCATCGACACCCGCCTTACTCAAGGTATAACTCGGAATGTTTTGATTTTTGAGTCTTGCGGACAAGGCCTTTACATTAGCCTCGGATGCAAAAGCACCAATCTGAATAATGTACTTACCTGAACCTGAAGTGCTAGGTTTAGGGGCATCTTCTGCCTTAGGTTTCGGGTCAGCTTTAGGGCTTGCCGCAGCAACAACCTCTTCACCCGCGGCTAAACCTAATGCGCCCGATTTAGTTACTGCAGGCGCTGCTGGTTTGGTGTCTGCCTTAGTTTCTACTTTTGCTTCTGGCTTTACTTCTGGCGCAGGTGCAGCGGCAACCTTGGGAGCTTCTTTAGCAGGCTCAACAGGAACTTCGGCCTTAGGTTTTTCTTCAGCCTTGGGTTCTGTACCGGGAATAGGTAAGCTGGTAACAATGCTTACTGCGATATCGTTAGATGATGCCTTTGGTTTGTTATCCAAAATACGAGGCAAGCCAATAACAGCAATTAATACGAGGACAGCAGCACCAATCAGACGATGGCGCGCTCTTTGCTGTTCTGGATCTTCTGTGAGGGCAAGTTCTTCAGCTTCTGCTGCGCGCTGAAAACTGCGTGGGGCCGCTCGTTTGGCGGTGCGACTACCCCTTGAACCTATTTCAAGGTCATCAGACTGGGTTTTTCGCTTAAAAAAGCTTGGTAAACGAATCATGGATCAGTGGGCCTGGTTGTTTCGGTAAGTCATTACGCCTGCAACGGTATAGAAGGATCCGAAGGTCACAATTCTATCACCCTCACCCGCCAAAGATAGCGCTTTTTGATACGCTAAAGCAGGTTCTGGGAAGCATTCAATTCCCCCGTCTGACCCATTTTTTGGCTTTACTCCCATAGATTCAAGCTTCTCGGCCAAGGCCTTAGCGCTGGCAGCTCTGGGGGTCGGTAAATCGGTACAAAACCAGAAATCTACGATGTTTAAGAGGGGTTTAATCACCCCCTCAATATCCTTGTCAGCCATAGCCCCAAAAATGGCATAGGTGTAGGGGTGGTAACCCATCTTATCGAGCCCCTGAGCCAAGGTAGCAGCAGCATGGGGATTGTGGGCAACATCCAATACCACGGTAGGCTGACCCGGGAGAACCTGGAATCGGCCTGGTAACTCAACCAATGCAAAACCATTGCGAATATCCTGGGCGCTCACTGGTAAGCGCTGATGTAAGGCCATCAAGGCAGCTATTACTGCCGAGGCATTCAGAATCTGATTGGCACCTCGCAACGCTGGGTACCCAAGCCCACTAAAGCGCTTTTTGCGCCCAGCCCAACCCCATTGCTGTTTATCGCCCTGGAAGTTGTAGTCACGCCCCTGCAACCAGAGATCACAGCCCAACTTTTCAGCATGATCAATCAGCGATTGTGGTGGTACAGGATCGCCGCACACCGCGATATGTCCTGGACGGAAAATACCCGCCTTTTCTAGGCCAATGGCTTCGCGTGTGCCACCCAAAAAATCCGCATGATCGATATCGATACTAGTCACAATTGCGCAATCAGTATCAACGATGTTGACGGCATCTAAGCGACCACCCATACCCACTTCCAAGACAACCGCATCTAAATTGGACTTAGCAAACAGATGCATGATAGCTAAAGTAGTGAACTCAAAATACGTTAAGGTCGGTGCATCGACTAGACTCACCCGAGCTTCTTCGACAGCAGCAAAATGTTCAAGCAAGAGATTGTCTTTGACATCTTCACCATTGATACGTGCACGCTCATTAAATTTGAGTAAATGTGGGGAGGTATGGCAACCGACTCTATAACCAGAAGCCAACAGAATGCTCTCCAGAAATGCACAGGTCGAGCCTTTGCCATTTGTGCCGGCAACCGTAATTACTGGGCAATCAAAATGGAGATCTAAGGCAGCCTTCACGCGATTGATGCGCTCAAGCCCCATGTCTATGCCAACGGGGTGAGCAGTCTCGAGGTGGCTAAGCCAAGCCTCTAGGCTAGGAAATAATATGGGGGCTTGGTGTGCTGAGCTCAAGCGCTTAAACGACTGCGCTACCCGCGATAGCAGGCTCAGGAAGCTTTTGTAACAAAGCAAGTAAACGCGCGATTTCACCGCGCATCTGACGACGATCAACAATCATGTCAATACCGCCCTTTTGCATCAGGAACTCAGATCTCTGGAATCCTTCAGGCAATTTTTCGCGAACAGTTTGTTCAATCACGCGTGGGCCGGCAAAACCAATCAAGGCTTTTGGCTCAGCCATCACTACATCACCCATGAAGGCAAAACTTGCAGAAATACCACCCATCGTCGGATCAGTCAGCACGCTGATATAAGGCAAGCCTTTTTTCGCCAACAAGGTCAACATCGAGTTGGTCTTGGCCATTTGGAAAAGGGATAACAAGCTTTCTTGCATACGCGCACCGCCAGTAGCAGTGACACAAATGAAGGCGCACTTCTTATTAATTGCCTCTTGGACTCCGCGGGCAAAACGCTCACCCACTACTGAGCCCATCGAGCCACCCATGTATTGGAATTCGAAACAAGCAGCTACTACAGGAATGGCTTCAATCTTGCCGCCCATGACAATCAAGGCTTCAGATTCACCAGAAGCATCATTCGCTTCTTTAATGCGATCTGGGTATTTTTTAGAGTCTTTAAATTTCAGCGGGTCAGTTGGATAGATATCAGCACCGATTTCATAGCGGCCTTTTTCATCTAGCAAGCTGTCTAAGCGCAGACGTGCTCCGATACGCATGTGATGACTACATTTTGGGCAAACGGATAAATTGGCTTCAATATCAGTGCTGTACAGAACAGTTTCACAACTGGGGCACTTGACCCACAATCCCTCAGGCACTGACTTGCGATTTGCAGGGTCAGTATGTTGAATTTGGGGTGGGAGTAATTTATCTATCCAGCTCATTAGTTTTTAGCTATCCAATGCGTCGCGTATCTCACGAATGAAGGTTTCCAATGATTGTACTGCCTGCCCAGGGGGCGCATCCTCTAAAAGACGAATAATTCGGCTGCCAATCACAACCGCATCCGCACTTACCGATACCGCCTTGGCACTAGCTGCATCGCTAATTCCAAAACCTACAGCAATCGGAATATCCGTCTCTTCACGAATTTTCGGGATGATGCTAGCCACATCCTGCGTATTGAGGTTAGAGGCGCCAGTAACCCCTCTCATAGAAACGTAATAGATATAACCAGAAGCTATTTTGGCCGCCTCTTTAATGCGCTCATGTGATGAAGTAGGCGCTAATAAGAAGATCGGGTCAATACCGGCAACACGCATACGAGCGGCAAAGTCCACGCACTCTTCTGGTGGGTAATCCACTACGAGAACACCGTCGACACCAGCAGCCTTCGCTTCGGTTGCAAAACGCTCTGCTCCCATTTGCTCAACTGGGTTTGCATAACCCATCAAAACAACTGGTGTATTGGCATCCAGCTTGCGGAATTCTTTCACCATCTCTAAGCAGCTATGCAAAGTGACGCCTTGAGTCAGTGCGCGTTCCGATGATCTCTGAATGACAGGGCCATCAGCCATTGGATCTGAAAATGGCACACCTAATTCAATCACACTTGAACCACCACGAACTAATGCATGCATGAGTTCAACGGTTTGTTTAGGATCTGGATCGCCTGCAGTAATAAAAGGAATTAACCCCTTCTTGCCTGTAGCTTTTAACTCTTTAAAGAGCGCAGTAATTTTTGACATAACTCTTTCTTAACCTTCTGAACCTGTTGCCTGTGCAACGGTATGCATATCCTTATCACCACGGCCAGAGAGATTGACCAAGATCGTCTTGTCTTTAGGCAAGGTCTTAGCAAGCTTGCAGGCATAGGCAATAGCATGAGAAGACTCAAGCGCAGGAATGATGCCTTCAATCTGGCAGCAATCATGGAATGCTTGGAGCGCTTCTTCATCTGTAATCGCCACATAGTCTGCACGACCAGAATCCTTTAACCATGCATGCTCAGGGCCAACTCCTGGGTAATCCATGCCAGCAGAAACAGAGTGCGTTTCAGAGATCTGGCCATTCTTATCTTGCAATAAATAAGTACGGTTGCCATGCAACACACCAGGCGTGCCAACGCACAAGGCTGCTGAATGCAAGCCGCTACCCAAACCATGTCCTGCAGCTTCAACACCAACGAGTTTCACTTCCGGGAAATCAATATAAGGATAAAAAATGCCCATCGCATTAGAGCCGCCGCCAACACAGGCTAAAACATAGTCAGGCTGACGACCAGTCATCTCTGGCATCTGTACTTTGCACTCTTCACCAATCACGCTCTGAAAATCTCTCACCATCATTGGATAAGGATGTGGTCCTGCGACAGTGCCGATGATGTAGAAAGTGTTATCTACGTTGGTAACCCAATCGCGCATCGCCTCATTGAGCGCATCTTTCAAAGTCTTGGTACCAGATTCCACTGGAACTACCTTGGCGCCAAGTAACTTCATGCGGAATACGTTTTGTGCCTGACGGGCTACGTCCACAGAGCCTTGATAGACCGTGCAGTCTAGACCAAAGCGAGCACAGATCGTTGCTGTAGCAACACCGTGCTGCCCTGCTCCTGTCTCAGCAATAATGCGAGGCTTACCCATACGCTTGGCCAACATCGCTTGACCAATCACGTTATTAATCTTGTGTGCGCCGGTGTGATTTAAATCTTCACGCTTCAGGTAGATTTGTGCGCCACCCAGCATTTCGCTCCAACGCTTAGCGTGATAGACCGGTGAGGGTCTACCAACAAAGTGTTTGAGCTCGTAATGAAACTCTTCAATGAATTCTGGATCGTGTTGATACTTTGCATAAGCTTCTTTAAGCTCATCTAAGGCAAACATCAATGTCTCAGAAACAAACACGCCGCCGTAAGGACCGAAGTGTCCTCGTGCATCTGGCTTGTCGTACATAGCTACCTCTTTTGATTTATCTACAGCAAATTATTGGGATGATGCTTTGGCATCCGCTGCGCGCACTGCTTGAACAAATTGGGCCATGAGCGCAGGATCTTTAACACCCCTGCTGCTTTCTACGCCACTACTGACGTCAACCGCGCAAGGATGCAGGCGTGCAATGGCCTCGCCCACGTTGTGCGTGTTCAATCCACCACTCAAAACGACCCGAGGCGCGTTTTCGCTTACCCATGTCTGTGGAATCCCCTGCCAATCAAAAGGAACGCCCCCGCCACCGTATCCCTCAACCAGAGCATCCAGCAGAAAAGCGTTTGCATCCCCATATTGTAGGGAAAAATCGTCAAAAGCGAAGCCAGTTCCTACACGAGCAGCCTTCATCCAAGGCTCGCCTGCAGCAAGCTGGGCACAGCGCTCAGGGGTCTCATCCCCATGAAACTGCCATAAGGTGATCGAGGCGGCAGCCCGAATAGCGGCAAATTCTTCATCTGTAGCATTTACAACCAATCCAACGGCATCTACCCCCGCAGGAAGTCTAGAAATGAGCTGAGCGGCGATATTAGGGCTCACAGCCCGAACGCTAGGGGGATAAAAGACGAAGCCAACAGCATCCACCCCCGCAGAAACAGCGGAATCGATGTCAGCAGCCGTCTTTAAGCCGCAGATTTTGACCCTAGTTCGGCCCGGAGAATATGTCAGTAAGCCCATAAATGAATGATAAGGCCAAGGGCCTTTATTTTCCTTGCGCTTTCTTTTGCTCTTTCTTTTGCTTCCCAATGACCTGAGCTGGCAGCCAAGAGTTTTCCAACCAAGGCTGGGGGATGGCAAATTCGTCCGGATAAGTGATTTTGGCCAAATACAGGCCATCGGCCATAAAAGTAGGAGCGGCGATTTGCCTATTCTTAGCAGCCAAGACTTCGGCCATCCACTCCGGCTTTTGTCTGCCCTGACCAATTTGCAAAAAACAGCCGACCACATTGCGGATCATGTGATGCAAAAAAGCATTTCCCCGGATCCGGAAATACAGCCATGGTTGATCAGAAATAATCTCAATGGAGTAAATCGTTTTTACCGGTGTTTTACTTTGGCACTCAGATGAGCGAAAAGAACTAAAGTCGTGTTCGCCAATCAAGCACTCAGCTGATTTTTTCATAGCCTCGACATCAAGCCATTGATTTGGGGGCACCAGTAAGTAACCTGCGCGTGAGTGCGACATCGGCGCACGACAAGGCCCCGCTTGCAAGGCATAAATATATTCACGCTCATAAGCAGAGAAGCGCGCACTGAACTCATCAGAAACTGGCTTTGCCCAGTTAATAACAATCGATGGCGGCAAGAATGAGTTCACACCCCTTACCCATGAAAAGTCTTCACGCTCAACATTGGTATCAAAGTGCACAACCTGTCCTAAGGCATGTACACCAGCATCGGTTCTGCCTGCGGTGATTGTATGAATGGGCCGTTCTGCACAAGCCTGCTCACCAACAAAGGCTGTAATGGCCTTTTCTAATTCATCTTGTACTGTGTTGTGATTGACTTGGGTTTGCCAGCCTGAATAGGGGCTGCCGTCATACTGAAGGCCAAGGGCTATGCGCATGGTTTAGGTATTGCGATGCGAGATTTCTGCCAACAAGCCCTGCGCCTCAATGGTGATGGCTGGATCGACAGAATTACTGATACGAAGCACTTCATCCAAAGACTTTTTAGCTGCAGAGAAATCTTCGATCGTGATGTAAGCACGCGCCAGATTCAATTTGACGCGCAAAGTATCTGCAAGTGGATTTGACACTGGAGCAGTTATTGTTGCAGGAACCTCTTTAGCGGGCTTTGAAAGATCAAGATCTATACCATCAAACAATGTCTTTGCACGAGCCGGCATTTCAAAATGAGAGCTGGCTGCAGGCTTCTCATTTTTAGCAACATGATGTGTGTCGGCATGAAAGCTTGGCGCTTCTGAGCGACGCGCATTGCGGGCTAAGCCCCAGAGCAATAAACCGGTTAAACCTATCAAACCAATAGCCAGAATAGCTGGGCCAAATCCACCTAAGCCAAAATTGCTGTCGACTGCTTTCTTCTCCTTAGATTTATCTAGAAGTCTCTGTAAGTCAGCGATATTCTTTTCTAACTCAGCAACCCGAGCTTTAGTCTGCTCCAACATCTTCTCTTGAGCGACTAACTCTTCAGTGTAGCGACGCTCTTGATCGTTGCCATCAGCGCTTGAACCAATCTTCAGTCGATCCTTAGGAACAACTTCCTCTGTTTTAGCATTACCTGATTTTCCATTAGCAGTGCCTGCTTCTTTTTCGCCATGTTCCGCGCGCCACTGTTCGTTAGCATCTGCTACAAACTGATTTGCCTCTACCGGACTAATGGAGCGCAGCAGCGCCTGACCGGGTTTGGACAACTCAGCTCCTGCGGCCAGGCGATTGATGCTACCGCTAGCAAAGGCATCGGGATTGGCCTTATACAGGGCCATCATGGTTTGATCTAAGGTAGCACCATCCAATTGAGGTGCCATGATGGCAGCTATCTCAGATAAGGACTGCCCCGGCTTTACAGTGATCTTCTGCACATCACCAAGTAACAATGTGAATGTCTTAGTAAGACTGCCGCTAGACCAATTGAGATTAACCAATACATCTAAGAATGGATCATCAGTCATCGGTACAGAATTGACTGTCTCTACCAATACCATCAGTTGCTCTTGACGATTGCGGTACACCATTGCCTGCGGATTGAGCTCAAGAATCTTTTGTGAAATGCCTAATCGCTCATAAGATGCCTTATTAGGCATTATCACGTTCAGGGTTGATAAAGCACCTTGCTCATCTGCACCAACTCGAACTGGGATCTCTACACGCAGTGACTCGCCGGGACGGGACTGAAGTTGAGGAGGGCCCAAGCTAATCGCACCAGCAATAGATGACCAACTAAGCAGAACAACACAAAGTAGCTTTAAGCCTAGTTGACCAATACGAAACATAAAAGTGAAATTACTTCTCAAGCAAAATGCGCAACATGCGGCGCAATGGCTCAGCAGCGCCCCACAAGAGTTGGTCGCCAACAGTAAAGGCTCCCAAATACTCTGGGCCCATTGCCATCTTATGCAAACGGCCAATAGGTACAGTCAATGTACCGCTGACAGCAGCAGGCGATAAATCACGCTCGGTAGTTTCACGATCATTCGGCACTACTTTGACCCACTGATTATCTGCAGCCAAAATCGCTTCGATTTCTTTGAGTGGAATATCTTTTTTCAGCTTAACGGTCAAACCTTGTGAATGGCAACGCATTGCGCCAACACGCACACACAAACCATCAATTGGAATGCTGCCAGGTGTACGGAATGCAGGACGACCTAAGATCTTGTTGAACTCAGCGCCACCCTTCCACTCTTCTTTAGTTTGTCCATTCTCAACAGGTACGTCGATCCATGGAATCAGGCTACCCGCTAAAGCAGTATTGCGGAAATTCTTATTCGGGAAATCAGCGGAACGTAATGTCTCAGTAACCTTGCGGTCAATATCGAGAATCCAAGAAGATGGATCAGCCAACTCAGTAGCTACACTGTCACGCAAAGCACCCATTTGCAGCAATAGCTCACGCATGTTTTGAGCACCAGCACCAGAAGCTGCTTGATAAGTCATCGCGCTGATCCACTCAACCATGTCAGCCTTAACCAAACCACCCATAGCCATCATCATCAAACTCACAGTGCAATTAGCACCGATCCAATTCTTCCCCCCAGCGGCTAAAGCCTTATCAATCACCGGGCGATTAACGGGATCTAAAACCAATACTGCGTCATCCTTCATGCGTAACGCACTAGCTGCATCAATCCAGTGACCATTCCACCCTGCTGCACGAAGCTTGGGGAAGATGTCATTGGTGTAGTCACCACCCTGGCAAGTCAAGATGATGTCGCAACGTGACAATGTTTTGATGTCATTCGCATCTTGCAAGGCGCTTTCGGTCTTAGTCACTTTTTGACCATTGAGCAAAGGTACCTCACCACCCGCTTGGCTGGTACTAAAAAATACAGGCTCGATTAGGTCGAAATCTTTTTCAGCCAACATCCTCTCCATGAGAACGCTGCCGACCATACCGCGCCAGCCAACTAAACCAACTAAAGGTGTTTTTGAATTTGCCATGATGAACTATCTAGTGAATGTGTTTGTTTTGCTTCTTGTTTTGCTTCTGTTTAATATCTTACGCAAGCGCTGCAACTACAGCATCGCCCATTTCAACCGTTGATACTTTTTTCGTGCCTTCGGTATAAATGTCTGCCGTTCTTAAACCTTGCGCTAAGACTTTCTGCACTGCTTTTTCAATGCGATCCGCTTCTGCAGGCATACCTAATGAATAACGCAACATCATTGCTGCAGACAAAATGGTGGCCAATGGATTGGCGATTCCCTTGCCAGCAATATCCGGTGCAGAACCATGGCTAGGCTCATATAAGCCCTTATTGTTCTTATCTAAAGAGGCAGATGGCAACATACCGATTGAACCGGTCAACATTGCGGCTTCATCTGACAAAATGTCGCCAAATAGATTGCCGGTTACCACCACATCAAATGCTTTAGGCGCTTTAACCAACTGCATCGCAGCGTTATCCACATACATATGAGATAACTCAACATCTGGATAGTCTTTAGAAACCCGAATCATGACTTCACGCCAAAGCTGAGAAGTCTCTAATACGTTTGCCTTGTCTACGCTGCACACTTTTTTACCGCGCTTGCGTGCTGCCTCAAAAGCAACATGTCCAATGCGCTCTACTTCAGGCTCGCTGTAATGCATGGTGTCGAAACCTTCACGCGCACCCTTGAACAAAGGCAACTCTGAAGTGCGAATACCGCGTGGCTGACCAAAGTAAATATCACCATTGAGCTCACGCACAATCAAGATATCCAAGCCGCCAATGATTTCTGGCTTAAGACTTGATGCAGCTGTAAGTTCTGGATAGCAAATTGCTGGTCTGAAATTAGCAAACAACTCGAGGTGTTTACGCAAACCCAAGATGGCTTGTTCGGGGCGCAGTTCGCGTGCAAGCGTGTCGTACTTCCAATCACCTACCGCACCAAACAAAATAGCATCCGCTTTTTTAGCAAGCTCTAGGGTGGCTGGTGGCAAAGGATGTCCAGCGACGTCATAAGCTGCTCCGCCTACGGGGGCTTCTTCTAAATCAAACTTTGGGCCAAGCGCTTGGAGCACTCGAACGGCTTGAGCAACGATTTCCGGGCCGATACCATCGCCCGGTAGAACTGCAATTTTCATGAAAGGCCTTTAAATCAACGAAATTACGGCAATTGTGTCGCAAGCCAAGGCATTTTTAGAATGCGCTCGGCTTCATAAGCCTTAATTTTATCTGCATGTTGCAGGGTTAGGCCAATATCGTCTAAGCCGTTAAGAAGGCAATACTTTCTAAATGGGGCCACTTCAAAGCTATAAGCAGTGCCATCGGGGGCAATAACCTGCTGTGCTGCTAGATCGATGGTTAATTGATAGCCGTTAAACGCTTGGGTTTCGTTAAAAAGATGGTCAACCTGCATTTCAGTCAAAACAATCGGCAAAACACCGTTTTTGAAGCAGTTGTTGTAGAAGATATCTGCAAAACTAGGTGCAATCACCGCTCTAAAGCCAAATTGATCTAAGGCCCAAGGAGCATGTTCACGAGAACTACCGCAACCAAAGTTTTTGCGTGCAAGCAAGATGCCGGCGCCTTTATAGCGTGCTTGATTAAGCACAAAGTCTGGATTGATGGGACGCGTACTGCAATCTTGACCAGGTTCACCATGATCGAGGTAGCGCCATTCATCAAACAGATTTTGACCAAAGCCAGTCTTCTTGATTGATTTTAGAAACTGCTTCGGAATAATGGCATCGGTATCCACGTTCTCGCGATTAAGCGGAGCAACTAAACCTTTGTATACCGTAAATTTTTCCATGATTCGACTTTTGCTCTATTTACTCTAAATGTTTACTTCACAGGGGTAACAACAACATCCTTACCCTTGGTTTGAGATTGATTGTTTTGCGTGTTGCCAGATCCGCCCATGGAAGTTCCCATGTTTTGCAAGTCTTTACCAACACCTTCCATGGTGCTGCTACATGCAGAAATAATGATTCCAGCGATGCCAATCATTGCGAGTCTAGAAATTAAAGAGAGTGAAGAAAATTTCATTAATCAGTTTCCTTATGAAATCTTACGAACGTCAACAAAGTGGCCTTCAATTGCTGCAGCGGCTGCCATTGCAGGGCTAACCAAATGCGTGCGACCACCATTACCTTGACGACCTTCGAAGTTGCGATTCGATGTTGAGGCGCAACGCTCTCCCGGCTCCAAGCGATCAGCATTCATGGCCAAGCACATAGAGCAACCAGGTTCACGCCATTCAAAGCCAGCAGCCTTGAATATACGATCCAAGCCTTCACGCTCTGCTTGGGCTTTTACCAAACCAGAACCAGGAACAACTAATGCCAACTTCACATTGGCAGCAACTTTTTTACCTAAGCGATCTACAACCTTAGCAGCAGCACGCATATCTTCAATGCGACTGTTAGTGCATGAGCCGATAAATACTTTATCTATAGAGATACTGCTTAGAGGAGTGTTTGGTGTAAGGTTCATGTACTCCAAAGCACGCTCCATTGCTGAACGCTTGTTTGGATCACGCTCTTTTTCTGGATCAGGAACACGCTCACTAATCGGCAGCACCATTTCTGGTGAAGTTCCCCAGGTAACCTGTGGAGCGATTTCTTCTGCACGCAATTCGACTACGGCATCAAACTTTGCATCAGGATCTGAATGCAAGGTTCTCCAATATTGCAATGCCTGCAACATCGCTGGGCCCTTAGGCGCATATGGACGACCCTGAATATATTCAATCGTAGTTTCATCTACAGCAACTAAACCGGCACGAGCACCAGCTTCAATCGCCATATTGCAGATAGTCATACGACCTTCCATAGAAAGGTTGCGAATGGCTTCACCAGCAAACTCAATGGTGTAACCCGTACCACCTGCAGTACCAATCTTGCCAATCACTGCAAGAACAATATCCTTAGCAGTAGAGCCCGGTTGTAAGCGACCATCAACGCGTACCAACATGTTTTTGCTCTTCTTCATGAGCAAAGTTTGGGTTGCTAATACGTGCTCGACTTCCGAAGTGCCAATACCAAACGCCAAAGCACCAAAGGCGCCATGGGTGCTGGTATGAGAGTCGCCGCAAACTACGGTCATGCCAGGCAAAGTTGCGCCCTGCTCTGGCCCGATGACATGAACAATCCCTTGGCGGGTGTCGTTCATCTTGTATTGGGTAATTCCAAAGGCATCGCAGTTTTGATCCAAAGTATCTACTTGCAACTTGGATATCGGATCAGTAATTCCTTCGGAGCGATCAGTTGTTGGTACGTTGTGATCAGAAACCGCCAAATTAGCGGAGATACGCCAAACTGGACGGCCAGCCAAATTCAAACCCTCAAATGCCTGGGGACTGGTTACCTCATGAAGCAACTGACGATCGATATAAATCGTGGCTGTGCCATCTTCTTCAGAGTAAACAACGTGGTCGTCCCACAATTTGTCATAAAGCGTACGAGACATGAGAGACCTTAAATACCTTATTTACGAACCGAGATGTTCGGAACCTTGCGCGCTGTTTCACCCACGTACAACTGACGTGGACGTCCAATTTTGTACTCAGGATCAGTGATCATTTCTTCCCACTGAGCAATCCAACCCACTGTTCTTGCCAAGGCAAAAATACAGGTGAACATTTCTGTTGGGATACCTAAAGCACGTTGAACGATGCCTGAGTAGAAGTCTACGTTTGGATAGAGCTTACGGCTAACAAAGTAGTCATCTTCCAAGGCAATCTTTTCGAGAGTCATTGCAAGCTTAAACAATGGGTCGTCTTGGAGGCCAAGCTCATTCAACACTTCGTAGCAAGTTTCACGCATCAACTTTGCACGTGGGTCAAAGTTTTTATAAACGCGGTGTCCAAAGCCCATCAAGCGAACGCTAGAGTTCTTATCTTTTACTTGAGCGATGAATTCATGAATCTTGTCTACGCCACCGTTTGCCTGGATTTCATTCAACATCTGCAAGCAGGCTTCGTTTGCGCCACCGTGAGCTGGGCCCCAGAGGCAAGCAATACCAGCGGAAATCGCTGCAAATGGATTTGTGCCAGAAGAGCCGCACAAACGCACTGTAGAAGTAGAAGCGTTTTGCTCATGATCAGCATGCAATGTGAAGATGCGATCCAAAGCGCGCACCAATACTGGGTTTACTTTGTATTCTTCACATGGTGTTGCAAACATCATGCGCATAAAGTTAGCGGTGTATGACAAAGAGTTATCTGGATAGATAAATGGCTGTCCTACAGAATATTTATAAGCCATCGCAACCAAAGTTGGCATCTTCGCAATCAAACGAATCTGCGCTACTTCACGCGCCTTAGGCTGGCTGTAGTCAATCGCATCATGGTAGAACGCAGCCATTGCACCAACCAAGCCTGTTAATACCGACATTGGATGCGCATCGCGACGGAAACCACGCAAGAAGAATTGCATTTGCTCATGAACCATCGTGTGGTGCATGACCATTTCTTCAAAGTCTTTTTTCTCAGTGGCATTAGGCAAGTCGCCATTGATCAAGAGGTAGCAAACTTCCAAGAAGTCACAGTTATTAGCTAAATCTTCAATTGGGTAGCCGCGATAGAGCAACTCACCCTTATCGCCATCGATGTAAGTAATTTTGCTATTACATGACGCAGTAGATAAGAAGCCTGAGTCGTAAGTGAACTTACCAGTCTGACCATAGAGCTTACGAATGTCGATTACATCAGGACCCACTGTCCCTTTATAAATTGGCAGATCAATATCTGGTGTTCCATCCGAAAACGAGAGTTTTGCTTTGATGTCCGATTCAATCATTTCTAATCCTTAGTCATTCAAAAATATGATTAATACACTATTCGCTCATGCACCTGTACAACTACTGCACCAAAATACTGAATTACTTCTCTCTCAGCCTTTGTAAAACCATCTTGAAAGAGTCTGTTTGCATCTCTTTCTCCAGGCTGGCCACAGAATCTTTACGACCAATCAATAAATCCATCAAGTCGTTGTCATCTAAAGCTAATAACTGGCTTAAAACTTTTCCGTCTTCTACGCTTAATTGAGTGCCGTAACGCTCAAAGAAACGCTGCAGAATTAAATCGTTCTCTAGCAAGCCCCTACGAGCATCACTCTTTAAACGATATAACTCTGCATTGCCGAGGGTCATACTGCCCTACGAACCATCAACTCCTTGATCTTGCCAATTGCCTTCGTTGGATTCAAGTGCTTAGGACATACGTCCACGCAATTCATGATGGTGTGGCAACGGAACAAGCGGTATGGGTCTTCCAAATTATCCAAGCGCTGATTGGTATCTTCATCACGGCTATCCGCAATAAAGCGATAAGCCTGCAATAAACCAGCTGGGCCAACGAACTTGTCTGGATTCCACCAGAAAGATGGGCATGAAGTTGAGCATGATGCGCACAAGATGCACTCATACAAGCCATTCAACTCTTCACGCTCTTCAGGACTCTGGAGACGCTCTTTTTCAGGAGGAGGATTGTCATTTACCAAGTAAGGCTTGATTGACAAATACTGCTTGAAGAACAAAGTCATGTCGACGATCAAATCACGCACTACTGGCAAGCCAGGCAATGGGCGCAATGTGATGACCTTAGGCAAAGTCAACATATTGGTCAGACAAGCCAAACCATTTTTACCGTTGATGTTCATGGCATCTGAACCGCACACGCCTTCACGGCATGAGCGACGATAAGAAATCGACTCATCTTGCTTCTTCAAAGAAATCAAAGCGTCCAACAACATACGCTCACCAGTGAGTTCTAACTCATAACGTTGCATGCGTGGAGCAGCATCGACATCTGGATCGTAGCGGTAAATTTCGAATATACGGATATCACTCATCTTCTATCTCTTTTGCTTAGAAAGTACGTTCTTTAGGAGGGAAGGACTCAACAGTAAGAGGCTTCAAGACAACTGGCTTGTAAGAAAGCTTATTTCCCTCGCTGTACCAAAGGGTGTGCTTCATCCAATTCTCATCATCGCGCTCTTGGTGGTCATCATGCGAATGTGCACCACGACTCTCTTTACGAGCTGCAGCAGAAATCATAGTTGCATTTGCAGTCTCGACTAAGTTAGCCACTTCCAAAGCCTCAATACGTGCTGTATTGAAAATCTCGGATTTGTCTTTAACCCATAAGTGTTTAGCGCGCTCTGTCAATTTAGCCATTTGACGAACACCTTCATCCATCAACTCTTGATTACGGAACACGCCAGCATATTTCTGCATGCACTTACGAATATCGTTTGCAACGTCTTGGGCATACTCGCCTGAAGTTGAGTTATCCAACTTTGCAATACGCTCCAATGTTTGCTCACCAGCATTCGCAGGTAACGGCTTGAACTCGCGATTTTTTAGATCTAGGCCAACAATGTGATTACCGGCTGCACGACCGAATACCAAGAGGTCGAGCAATGAGTTAGTGCCTAAGCGGTTTGCACCGTGTACGGATACACATGAACACTCACCGATCGCATACAAACCATTGACGATTTCATTGTGGATGCCATTTGCTGGAACAACCACTTGACCATTAATGTTTGTTGGAATACCACCCATCTGATAGTGAATCGTAGGCACTACTGGAATTGGTTCTTTAGTGACATCAACGTTCGCAAAGTTAATACCGATCTCATAAACAGAAGGCAAACGCTTCATGATGGTCTCGGCGCCAATGTGTGTCAGATCGAGCACAACATAGTCACCGTTAGGACCGCAACCGCGCCCTTCTTTGATTTCTTGGTCCATACAGCGGGATACGAAATCGCGTGGGGCTAAATCTTTATAGGTTGGCGCATAACGTTCCATGAAACGCTCGCCATCTTTATTACGCAAAATACCGCCTTCACCGCGGCAACCCTCTGTCAACAACACGCCTGCACCAGCTACGCCAGTTGGGTGGAATTGCCAGAACTCCATATCTTCCAATGGAATACCTGCGCGGGCTGCTAGGCCCATACCGTCGCCGGTATTAATAAACGCGTTTGTTGATGCATCCCAAATACGGCCCGCACCACCGGTTGCCAACATCACAATCTTGGCTTCCAAAATATAGACTTGGCCTGTTTCCATTTCGAGTGCAGTAACACCAACAACATCACCTGCATCATCACGAATCAAATCGAGCGCCAACCACTCAACAAAGAAGTTTGTTTTAGCGCGCACGTTGCGTTGATACAAGGTATGCAACATGGCATGGCCAGTACGGTCAGCAGCAGCACAAGCACGTTGCACAGGCTTCTCGCCATAGTTTGCTGTGTGGCCACCGAATGGACGCTGATAAATCGTGCCATCTGGGTTACGGTCAAACGGCATACCAAAGTGCTCTAACTCATAAACAACTTTTGGAGCTTCGCGACACATGAACTCGATCACGTCTTGGTCACCCAACCAGTCAGACCCCTTGATGGTGTCATAGAAGTGATAGTGCCAATTGTCTTCACTCATATTGCCTAATGAAGCACCGATACCACCCTGGGCAGCAACTGTATGTGAACGTGTTGGGAATACCTTAGTTAGTACAGCAACATTCAAGCCGGCTTCAGCCAACTGCAATGATGCGCGCATACCGGAACCACCTGCCCCAATAATCACCGCATCAAAACGGCGGCGTGGCAATGATTTTTTAATTGCAGTCATCGAATTACACTTTCCACAAAATTTGCACGGCATAGGCCGCACAGGCTACGAGATACAAAACAGTTAACACTTGGAGTGTTAAACGAATACTGACGGGCTTGATGTAATCCATCCAGATATCACGGATACCAATCCAGGCGTGATAGAACAGACTAATGAACGCCAAGAGCGTCAACAACTTCATGAATTGGTTGCTGAACAAAGCAGACCAACCTTCATAAGTAGCGCTGCCAGTAATGCAATAGTCCACCAACAAAACAATCGTAAATACCACCATCACTATCGCAGTAACGCGCTGAATGATCCATTCTTTAAGGCCGTAGTGCGCGCCTACAACTAAGCGCTTTGGTCCAATTTGATAAATAGGCATGAAATTTCCTTAAATGATGCGCGCTTAGTACACGCCGAATAATTTGAGACCCACTACAGCAGTCAAAGCCAAGCCGAGGAACAAAACAAAAATGGCTGAACGATTTGCTTCAGACTTCTCAACGCCGATTTCTAAATCGAGTAAGAGGTAACGGATACCAGTACAGAAGTGGTGCAAGAAACACCAAATCAAGCCGAGGCAAATAATCTTGACCAAAATATTGCCAGTGAAAGCTTGGAATTTTTGGTAGCTCAGCTCAGATGCAAGACTCTGATCGAAGAGATACAAAATAAATGGCAACAAGAGGAACATTGCTGCCCCGCTAATGCGGTGAAGAATTGACACTTTACCGGCCCAAGGAAGGCGGTATTTAATCAACTGGGCAAGACCAATATTTCGGTAAACAGGTCTATCTTTTTTTACGTTTTGCTGTGAATCAACCATGGGTAATCTCTATCTTTAGGTGGAGGTTCATTGTGGTTTTGTTGTATCGCAACATATTCTATTGGAAACCTTAGGGCTGGTGGGGATTTTTACGGGTTTATAGGGGTTTAATAGGGGTTTTAACGGATATGTTCATCAACGCACTTAGTTCAATTTGTTTTCGTAATGCTGCTCTGAAGTGTCGTATCTAGCGTGACGAATTTCTACTGGTTTATTCCCGTAGGTGAAAGCCACCCGCTCTACAGAAAGGAGTGGCGCGCCCTCTTCCAGATGCAGATGTTTTGCCAGCATTTCATCAGCAGCTACAGCCTTAATTTTTTCTTCTGCGCGCACCATATGGGTGGCGTAGTGCCCCTCATAGAATGCGTATACAGGACCATGCCATGCATTCAGCGCCTCAAGATCTAAGCCCTTAAAACGAGCTCCAGGTAGAAAAATCTCTTCAAAAACAATGGGCTTTCCTGCAAAACTCTGAACCCGGTCGATATGAATAATCGGGTCACCTGCCTTTAATTTGAGCAAATTAGCCACGTAAGCCGTAGCCTTAATCTTTTCGCAGGTCAAAAACTGGTTAGTTAGGTGAAATTTCTCACCAGAATCTGGGGCTAAGCGTAAAAAACGATATTGCCAGTCGTCTTCTTGATGGGTGGCGACAAAGGTGCCCTTCCCTTGGCGGCGAACCAGTAAATTCTGGGCGGCCAGCTCATCAATGGCTTTGCGGACAGTGCCTTGGCTCACGGCATAACGGGCTGCTAGCTCCATTTCACTGGGAATAGCCATCCCCGGAAGCCATTCCGAGGCTTGCAAACTAGCCAAAATCATCGCCTTGATCTGTTCGTACAGAGGGCTAAATGAGGCAACAGGCAAATTCACATCAGACAAATTAACTCCAGGCCGTGTCAATTGGATAAAATTCAGGGTAATTCTAGTCTTATATAAGACATCATTGACAGTGTAAAGCTAAAGTCCCTACACTTGAATGGATAATAGAAAAGTTTTCTTTATTTAACCCAATTAACCTTCCTTTGGAGTTCTCAGTAATGGCAAAAGCCCCAATGCGTGTCGCTGTAACCGGTGCAGCCGGTCAAATCGGATATTCCCTTCTATTCCGCATCGCCAATGGCGACCTGTTGGGCAAAGATCAGCCCGTCATCCTGCAATTGCTTGAGATTCCTGATGAAAAAGCTCAAAAAGCCTTAACTGGCGTCATGATGGAGTTGGAAGACTGCGCATTCCCGCTATTGGCAGGTATGTCAGCACACTCTGACCCAATGACCGCTTTTAAAGATATCCACGTTGCCCTTTTAGTTGGCGCACGTCCACGCGGTCCTGGCATGGAGCGTAAAGACCTGCTCTCCGCTAACGCACAAATTTTCACAGCTCAAGGCAAGGCATTAAATGCAGTTGCTAAGAAGACTGTCAAAGTATTGGTTGTTGGTAATCCAGCAAATACCAATGCGTACATCGCCATGAAATCTGCCCCAGATATTCCTGCGAAGAATTTCACAGCCATGTTGCGCCTTGATCACAACCGCGCCCTCTCACAATTGGCTAGCAAGTTGAATAAGCCAGTAGCTGATATTGAGAAATTAGTTGTATGGGGCAACCACAGCCCAACAATGTACCCAGACTATCGCTTTGCAACTATTGATGGCAAGTCAGTCAAAGACTCTATCAACGATGCAGCATGGAATAAAGATGTATTTATTCCTACGGTTGGTAAGCGTGGTGCAGCCATCATTGAAGCGCGTGGCCTGTCTTCTGCAGCTTCTGCAGCCAATGCGGCGATTGATCACATTCATGATTGGGTTCTCGGCACTAACGGTAAGTGGGTAACGATGGGCATTCCTTCTAAAGGCGAATACGATATTCCTGCTGAAGTGATTTATGGCTTCCCAGTGGTTTGCGAAAACGGCGAATACAAAATGATCGAAGGTTTAGAGATCGATGCATTCTCCCGTGAGCGCATGACCCACACCCTGAATGAATTACTCGAAGAGCAGGCTGGCGTTAAGCACTTGCTCTCATAAGGAAAACTAGATGAAGAAAAACCTTCTCGCCATTAGCCTTGTGCTTGCTAGCGCTTTAGGCGCTGCAAATGCATTCGCTGATGAAGAAGTATTTACTTGGACCTGTCAAGAAAGCAAGCAGTTCAAAACTGCTGGCTCAACTGAAAAGATCCGCTTAACTTGGGAATCCAAAACGTATGATTTGGATCGCCAAACTTCATTGCCGGGCAGTCTTCGCTACAAAAATACCAACTCTGGTTTCGACCTAGTGGTGTTGGGTAACAAAGCAATGTTATTCAACATTAAAGCGGGTGTGCGTCTTGCCGATTTTTGCCAAACAGCAGATATGAAATCTGGTAAGTTGCCACACTTGTTTGCTGGCGCGGAACCTTTTGTGCAGAATTAATTTCTCACACTGCATCAAATAAACAAGCCGAGACATCTCGGCTTTTTTATTGCTTAGCGTTTCTTTTGCTTCATTGATATATTTTTCTTTTGCTTCATTGATATATTTTTCTTTTGCTTCTTTGTTTAGCTTCTTTGTTTTATTTAGTGAAACAAAGGTTGCTGTGATGGTGCATCGTCCGGCATTTCAGCATGGACTGCCTCGCCTGAGCGATCTGGGAATAAAGGTGCACCACAGTCATCACATAGCTCTGGATCAAACAGCATTGCATGTCGGAATACATCCTCTACTCCTGCGTCATGCAAGGCATCACAAATCTTCTTAATGGGACTCTCATCATCTGACAGGTCGTTTAAAGCGTCGTTTGCCACGCTTTCTCTGTCATACAGTGGCCAGATCACCCCATACATTACATCGGATGAACCTTTTACACTGAACGATATTCGATACTCATCTGCCTGCTCTTCTCCAAAGGCGCCGACCACACAAGATAGGCCGGCTGGCAGTATCCCGAGGGTGCTCTCTAAGAAATTGACTGCTGCGCGAATACTCAAAGGTCGTACATGCTTATCAGCCAAACGGCAGTTTGTGAAATACGCCTCTGGCAAGAGTAGCTCGAACTCACAACCAGGAAGTAGAGATGCTATCGGCTCCTGCATAGCAGTTTGCCAACCAATCAAACTCACGCCCCGTTCTTGGCGAGCTGGTGGCTCAGCCTGCCAACGGAAAATGGGGGAGCCGCTCGGTGCACTTAAGGCGGCAATAATAAAACGCGGATCCGCTAATACGGCAATGGTTTCCGACATATTGCGCAACTCAAGCTTGACATCTTTTCCGGAAATTGCCGCGGTTGCTAATGCTTCAGTCAGCACGCGCGTTTGACAATGGGAATGCGGCATTTGATCAATGCTGTAAAGCCAAGGAACAATGGCTATGCGCGTGTCAGTTGAAGCGATAGCACTATGCAGGGCCTGAGCAGTTGACTCAATAATATTGACAGGCAATGGCCCAGATGGAATCTGATAACGAGTATGGGCAACAATAGGCATTGCTAGTAACAACACATCCCACTCCTGCCCTTCATGCTCAACCCTCAATGACTCAGCCAAGGTTTCGGCAATATCGGCAAGCACTTCAAAGGCTACCGTATTAATACGAAAGGTTTGATCTAGAGCGGCATCAATCACGTTTTGATTTTGACTTTTGAGCAAGCGCATTAAGCGCACGTTCAGACGTTCTTCCCAAAAGCGATCCTCGATCTGACTGCCAGATGCGGCCAAAGAAATAGCGTCAGCTACCATCTTCTCCACTTCTGGAGAATTCCGTTGCGATGCTTTAGTGCGATGCACGGCCATTATTTTCTTTCTGCCCTTCTAAATACAGGCTTATCTACTTTTGATTCGGCGGCATAGTACTTGTAGCCATCCAAATTAAAGCCCTTTAAATCAGCGGGATCAGTAATGCGATTCTCAACCACATAGCGAGCCATCAAGCCTCGAGCTCGCTTGGCATAAAAAGAAATGATCTTGTACTTACCATCCTTGGCGTCCTGAAATACCGGGGAAATGACCTGGCAATCCAATTCTTTAGGTTGGAGTACCTTGAAATACTCCTCTGAAGCCAGGTTCA
Source organism: Polynucleobacter sp. MG-28-Ekke-A2 (assembly GCF_035012985.1). Classification (NCBI taxonomy): domain Bacteria; kingdom Pseudomonadati; phylum Pseudomonadota; class Betaproteobacteria; order Burkholderiales; family Burkholderiaceae; genus Polynucleobacter; species Polynucleobacter sp. MG-28-Ekke-A2. The sequence continues at coordinate 69,365 of NZ_JAYGQU010000006.1, forward strand.
GTAGTACTGGCTTCTTTTGCTTTTCTAAAACCTTTTTGATGGAATCGGTTACGCGACTCCCCCAGAATGCATAAAGATCCTTACCTCTGGCGTTTTTGAATGAGGTGCCCATTTCTAAGCGATAAGGCTGCATCAAATCCAGAGGCTTCAGCGCACCATAAAGGCCGGACAAAATTCGGATGTGATCTTGGGCAAACTCTACCGCTTTGGCATTCAGGGTTTTAACGTCAAAACCATCATAGACATCGCCATCAAAGGCATAGATCGCCGGCTTACTATTTTCTGCGGTCAATTTCTTGGACCAATCCCGGTAGCGACCGACATTCAGAATGGCCAACTGATCGGATAAACCCATCAATTTGGCAATGTCTTGCGGTGCTAGCTTCTTGAGATCAGCAATGAGCTTGGCTGATTCCGAGACAAACTCGGGCAAAGTCGGTGCCTTGACCTTGGCGGGGGTCTTGTAATCCAAGGATTTAGCAGGTGAAAGAACGATCAGCATGGCACAATTTGTTTATGTATTTTTACCATTCTAGCGACTACCGGATATATCCGCTGTAAAAGACCGATCATTACCCCTGCCCTCATGAAACCGCTAGAGACACCCTCTTTTCCAAGTCGCCTACCAAAAGTTGGAACCACCATCTTTACAGTGATGTCCGCTCTAGCGGCAGAGCATCAGGCGATTAATCTTGGGCAAGGTTTTCCGGACTTTCCATGCGACAGAAAACTCATTGCTGATGTGAATGCCGCCATGTTGGCAGATCACAATCAATACCCACCTATGGCTGGAGTTGCAGAACTTCGTCATGGCATTAGTCAGAAGATCAGCCGTTTATATAGTCACCACTACGATGCTGATACTGAAATCACAATTACTGCGGGTGGCACACAGGCCATATTTACAGCCATACTGTCTTGCGTTGGTCCTGGCGATGAAGTCATCATCATCGAACCCGCCTTTGACTGCTACCGACCTGCAATAGATTTAGCTGGAGGAAAAACGATTGCCGTTTCATTGCAGGTCGTACGTGATGAATCAGGACAAGTGGCTTCCTATCAAATTCCGTGGGATGTATTAGCAAATGCTATCAACCCTAAAACGCGACTCATTTTGATTAACACTCCACATAATCCGACTGGTATGGTGTGGGATAAATCAGATCTTGATCACCTAGCAGCCTTAGTTCGCGATACTTCTGCCTTGATTCTGAGTGACGAAGTTTATGAGCATATGGTCTATGACGGCGCCAAGCACCATAGCATCTCCTCTCATCCAGAGTTAGCAGCTAGGAGCTTTCTAGTTTCTAGCTTTGGCAAGACCTATCACGTCACCGGTTGGAAAGTGGGTTATGTAGCTGCGCCATCTTCGCTAACAAAAGAGTTCCGCAAGGTGCACCAGTTCAATGTATTTGCCGTCAATACCCCCATGCAATATGGCTTAGCCACTTATCTTGCAGATGAAAAACATTATTTAAATCTTCCCGCCTTTTATCAAGCTAAGCGAGATTTTTTTAGGGCTGGCTTAAGTAAAACCAAATTTAGATTGCTTCCTAGTCCCGGAAGTTATTTTCAATGCGCTGATTACTCCCCACTAGGAATCCCTCAGGCTAAATTGAATGAGGCTGATTTTTGCAAATGGCTTACTAGTGAAGTTGGGGTAGCTGCTATTCCAGTTTCTGCTTTTTATGATCAACCTACCGAGTCTGGCGTCATTCGTTTTTGTTTTGCAAAGCAAGAGCAAACTCTCGCCAATGCCTTACAGCGCTTACAAAATTTATAGAGGAAAAAATGGCAACCCCAAAATCAAAAGAAGTGATTGATGTTTACAGCTGGCCAACCCCAAATGGCCATAAGGTGCACATCATGCTCGAAGAATGCGGCTACCGCCTAGGTCGCGACTGGATTGCTCATCCGATTGATATTGGTGCCGGCGATCAATTTGCGCCTGAATTTCTCAAGATTAGCCCTAATAATAAGATTCCAGCAATCCTTGACCCTAATGGGCCGGACGGAAAACCAATCAATGTATTTGAGTCTGGCGCCATCCTTCTCTATTTAGCCGGCAAGACGGGCAAATTCTTGCCCCAAAGTACCCGCGGTAAGTACGAGGTGCTGCAATGGCTGATGTTCCAAATGGGTGGCCTTGGCCCCATGCTTGGGCAAAACCACCACTTCAGGCTCTACGCACCAGAGAAAATTGAATATGCCATTAATCGTTACACCAATGAAGCTAAACGCATCTATGGTGTATTGGATGGTCAACTGAAAGATAATCCCTATATTGCAGGCAAAACCTATTCCATTGCTGATATTGCGATTTATCCATGGACTCGTAATTGGAAAAATCAAGGCATTGAAATTAATGATTACCCGCATTTCAAAAAGTGGTTTGAAAAGATTGGGGCACGACCAGCAGTGAAGCGTGGCTGCGAAGTATTAACCGCATTACGCAAACCCTTGCACGATGACAAGGCTAGAGAGCAGTTATTTGGTTCCACCCAGTATCAAAAGAGGAAATAAGATGAGTATTCAATCAGTAGGCGTCATTGGTGCAGGCACTATGGGCAATGGGATTGCACAAGTATGTGCAGTGGCCGGTCTGGATGTCGTGATGGTTGATATTAATGAGGCAGCAGTGCAACGCGGTCTTGAACAAATCAGCAAGAGCTTGGATCGTCTTGTCAAAAAAGAAACGTTAACTGTTGAGGCAAAGGAATCTGCTCTCAAACGTATTAAAGGAAGTACTTCTTATGCTGACTTCAAAGGCTTGGGATTGGTGATTGAAGCTGCAACCGAGAACCAAGCAATTAAAGAAAAGATTCTCAAGCAAGTAGACGAGATCGTGAGCAAAGACACCATCATTGCCACCAACACCTCCTCCCTATCGATTACCAAGCTAGCGGCACTTGACTCAAACCCTGCCCGCTTTATTGGCATGCACTTCTTCAACCCGCCACCCTTAATGGCTTTAGTGGAAGTCATTCGTGGCTTGCAAACTAGTGACGCTACCCACGCTGCCATTATTGAGATGGCTAAGCGTGTTGGCAAAGAGCCGATTACTGTTAAAAATTCACCTGGCTTTGTAGTGAATCGCATTTTGCTACCAATGATTAATGAGGCTTTCTTTGTTTTATCGGAAGGTCTTGCTAGCCCAGAAGATATTGATGCTGGTATGAAGTTAGGCTGCAATCAACCGATTGGCCCACTAGCCTTAGCAGATCTCATTGGATTAGATACGTGCTTAGCGGTAATGGAAGTGTATTTTGAAAACTTCAGCGATTCCAAATACCGCCCTTGCCCACTACTTCGTGAAATGGTTGCTGCTGGATACCTCGGTCGCAAAACAGGTCGCGGTGTATACACCCACGATAAATAATTTCATTCACAACTCCTTAACCTAGACATCCCCATCGTGAACCCCATCCCACCTTTAGTTCGCAAACTTGGCTATGCCGGTCTTATTCCATTTATTGGGCTAGCCCTCATGGTGCAATTAGCGCCAACACCCGTAAATTATTTAAGCGCTGAATCTTTAGCGGGTTATGGTGCCGTGATTACTTCCTTTATGGGGGCTTTGCATTGGGGTGCCAATTTACATCTTCTAGGTAAGGCACCCGCTGGTGATCGCTGGGAAGACCGTAATGCATGGATCTGGGGTGTCATCCCCGCTTTAGTGGCTTGGTTAGCCCTTCATATTTATATTCCAGTAGGCTTACTGATTTTGGCTTCCACTCTAATCATTCAGCGCAATATTGATCAGAACACCTATCAATATTATTTTGCTGATGAAGCCGCCCGCTCTGCTTTTATGACCATGCGCAATCGTTTGACCTATGTTGCAGCAGCCTGCCTCACTTGGGCATCCTTAGTTATTCTCTTTATTCAAGCCTGATGCAATGAGCAGTCTTTTTGATAGCGCGCCGCCTCCACCCTTAGCAGAGGCACTGCGCCCAAAAACGATTGAAGAAGTCATTGGACAAACGCATTTATTAGTAAGCGGTAAACCGCTCAATTTAGCATTTGCCTCCGGTAAGCCTCACTCAATGATTTTGTGGGGGCCTCCAGGCGTTGGCAAGACTACGCTAGCGCGTCTCTCCGCCAAAGCATTTGATCGTGAGTTCATTGCCATCTCTGCAGTTCTAGCGGGTGTTAAAGAAATCCGAGAATCCATTGAGCAAGCCCAACAAAATATGGCTCAGTACGGCAAGCAAACCATTTTATTTGTTGACGAGATTCATCGCTTTAACAAAAGCCAGCAAGATGCCCTGCTACCCCATGTGGAGTCAGGTTTGTTCACCTTTATTGGCGCCACTACCGAGAACCCATCCTTTGAGGTGAACTCCGCACTCCTGTCGCGTGCTCAGGTCTATGTCTTGAAATCGCTCACTCCCGAGGAGCTGAAATTACTCTTTAATCGAGCCCATCAGCATGCGATGCCCGATGTGCAATTTGAATCAACAGCAATCGATACCCTGATTTCTAACGCTGATGGTGATGCGCGACGCCTTCTCAATTTAGTTGAACAAGTGCGCAATGCGGTCCTCACACCAAATGCGGAAGTAAAAATCGTTGATCAGAAATTTATAGAGAATGCACTGAGTGCTCAAGCGCGGCGTTTTGATAAAGGTGGTGATCACTTTTACGATCAAATCTCTGCTCTACACAAATCCGTTCGCGGATCCAACCCTGATGCGGCCTTATATTGGTTTTGCCGCATGCTAGATGGCGGCGCCGATCCCCGTTACTTAGCCAGACGCATTATTCGGATGGCTTGGGAAGATATTGGTCTAGCAGATCCAAGAGCCATGCAATTGGCTAACGATGCGGCCCAAACCTATGAAAGACTAGGATCCCCTGAGGGTGAGTTGGCTCTTGGGCAAGCAGTGGTTTATCTGGCTGTAGCCTCAAAGAGCAATGCAAGCTACAACGCTTTTAATGCTGCTCGCGCTTATGTAGCAAACGATCAATCCAAACCCGTTCCGAATCATTTGCGCAATGCACCTACCAAACTGATGAAAGAGCTTGGACATGGAAAAGAATATCGCTATGCCCATGATGAGCCGCATGGCTATGCCGCTGGTGAAACTTATCTACCAGAAGGTATGAAGGAGCCACATTGGTACGAGCCAGTGGAGCGTGGCCTAGAGTCGCAAATCAAAGAAAAGCTAGCGTTCTTAAATAAGCTTGATGAAGAGTACAAGAAGAAATAAGGCGATATGAGTACAAAGATTGTGGCTACTTTTTATTACGACATTGTTTCGCCGTTTGCTTATCTCTATATCAAGCAAAGACAGCGCCTTGAGGGCAAGCTGGAGATTAAACCTGTTCCTATTCTGTTGGGCGGCCTACTCAGAGCTTCTGAAAATAAGGGCCCAGGAGAAGTTGCTGCCAAGCGCCCACACACCTATCAGTTTTGTGTGTGGCAGGCGGAGAAGTTAGGCATTCCGTTTCGCTTTCCAGAACATCATCCCTTTATGACGGTTGCTGCGCAACGTCTTCTCGTTGAACAAAATGCCGATTGGACTATGGTTGAGCGCGCTTTTGATTATGTTTGGGTGGAAGGTAAGGATCCCAACCTATCTTGGCCAGAATTTTGTAGCTACTTAGGACTTCCCTCAGATACACCTAAACCTGAAAATCCAGAAGTGAAGGCAAAGCTGATCGCTAATACCAATCAAGCAAAAGCTGATGGCGCCTTTGGAGTGCCCGCCCTGATAGTGAATCAACATTGCTTTTGGGGTGTTGACACTATTGACTGGACACTGGATTACCTTGCAAGACCCGGCATGTTTGATGAGGCTTCCTATGCTTATGCCGGAAATGTTCCCAATGGGCTAGCCTAAAGGATCATTTAACCCTCCGGCGGTCTTGGGCAATACAATCAAATACAAGCTATTTTTATCTTATTTAAGGAGTTCTTATGCGTAAGCTATTTGCCGCCCTTGTTGTTGCTGTTTCTTGTTTTACTAGTCAAGCAGCATTTGCAGGCCCTAAGGTTGAATTTAAAACTACGATGGGTAACTTCGTTGTTGAATTAGATGATGTGAAAGCACCCAAGAGCACTGCTAACTTTTTGAATTACGTCAAGAGCGGTTTCTATAACGGCACCATCTTTCATCGTGTGATTGATGGCTTCATGATTCAAGGTGGCGGGTTTACGCCGGACTTGAATCAAAAGCCAACTGATTCCCCAGTAGTTTCTGAAGCGCAAAATGGCTTGAAGAATAATGCTTACACGATTGCGATGGCTCGCACATCCGATCCAGATTCTGCAACTTCGCAGTTTTTTATTAACGTGAAAGACAATGCGGCGCTCGACTACCCTAATGCGATGGGCAATGGCTATACCGTGTTTGGCAAAGTGATCTCTGGGACACAAACCATAGATGCCATTCGCAAAGTACCAACTATGGTTGCTCCAGCCCCACGTATGGGCAGAATGTCTGATGTTCCTACTAAGACTGTCATCATCGAATCTGCAACGATTCTGAAGTAAGTAGAAATTACCAGGTAAGCCGCGATGATTTTGCTCGATGATGCGCAAAGCACCGCGGCCTTACCCACGAGTCGCCAATATGAAAACGCGCTGCACTACTGGTGCGTTCTTCCGAGCGGCGATCATGCGGTAGATTTAGCAGCTACACAGCAGTGTCTTACTGAAATATCTGCCGCGCTTGCTAAGGGCGAATTTATTGTTGCTGCCTTTGCTTACGAGTTAGGTAGGCAAATTCATCATCTTCCAGAGCGAGTCAATCACTCAGATCATCACCATCCTCTCATTGAAGCCTGGTCTTTTGGAGAATTCAAAAAACTGTCTAAGCAGGATGTAGATAGTTTCATTGCTCAGAGGCTGGCTTCGCTAGATCTAGCTCAAGCAAGCGCCGGAGTAATGGATGTTCGGCAATCCTTGAACGAGGAGCAATTTACTGCCGATATTGCAGCGATACAGGAATACATCCGCAGCGGTGATAGCTACCAGATTAACCACACCTATCGAATCACGGGCAAGACTTATGGTGCTCCACTCGCCTTATATAGCCGCTTAAGGGATCGCCAGCCTGGGCGCTTTGGTGCTTTTATCGAGCATGATGGCAATTTTTTACTGTCGCAATCGCCTGAACTATTTATTGCGCGAGATGGTGACACGATAAAAGCCATGCCAATGAAAGGTACTGCAAGCGCCCTATCTACTATTGCGAGCACCTTATCGGATGACCCAAAGAATCAAGCTGAGAATGTCATGATTGTGGACTTGCTACGTAATGATCTCAGTCGCATCTCTCTTCCGGGCACGGTACTAGTGCCCAATCTATTTGAAGTGGCAAGACACGGTGATGTATTGCAAATGACTTCTACCGTGCAAGGTCAGATCAAACCTGATGTTGCTCTATTCGATATTTTCAAAGCGGTATTTCCATGTGGCTCTGTTACAGGAGCCCCAAAAAAACGCAGTATGGAAATTATTCAAGAACTAGAACCCGAAGATCGCGGCTACTATTGCGGCGCTTTAGGCTGGCTTGACCCCAATGGGAACTTTTCCTTTAGCGTTCCCATCCGCACTGTCGAAATTAGACAAGATCACGACTCTCATTCATCAAGCTTCACCCTAGGGGTTGGCGCTGGAATTACCAATGACTCAGATGCAGGCCAAGAATGGCAAGAGTGCCGCATTAAATCTGCGTTCCTGATGGATCTTCCAAGCGCTACAGGCTTATTTGAAACCATTGCAGTCGTAAATAGTGAGCCCCAAAGATTGCATGCTCACTTCCACCGTCTGTCTGCATCTGCTGCAGCTTTAAGAATCCCTTTTCAACTGGAGACTGCCAAGAAATTGATTTCAAGCACTTGTGCATCGCTTGATAAGAGCTTGTCATATCGATTAAGACTAGACCTCACGCCTACTGGTGAACTATTGGTTACAACTGCTGCAATGGATTTAATCAATGAACCAGTCAAAATATTCTGGGCTAAAGATATTCTTCAAGGTGATGTGACGATGTTATCTGGGGATGCTTTACTGCGTCACAAAATTAGCAATCGATCTCTTTATGACCAAGCTTGGCAAGAAGCCGTGAACTTAGGTGGATTTGATGCCTTATTTGTCAATGAACAAGGGTTTGTTACTGAGGGCGGAAGGACTAGCGTTTTTGTTAAACCTCAGGGCAGCTCTGAATGGCTTACGCCACCAGTATCGGCCGGTCTCTTGCCTGGGGTAATGCGTGCCGCCCTACTTGCAGACCCCACCCTAAATGCCCGTGAAGCCAACCTGACTATTAATGATGTTTCAATGGCAGATGAGATTATGCTTAGCAATGCATTACGCGGCGCTATCAAAGCCCATTTTTAGAAAGTCGGTATGAAGTATTGCTCTAATTGCGCCTCTGTATTAACCATCAAAATTCCAGCGGATGACTCTCGTGAGCGTCATGTCTGTGAAGCGTGCGGCAGCATTCATTATCAAAATCCTCGCAACGTAGTGGGAAGCATTCCGGTATACGGCAAGCAAGTGCTCTTATGCCGTCGTGCGATTGAACCGCGTCATGGCTTTTGGACTTTGCCTGCAGGCTTTATGGAGTTAGGTGAAAGCACTAGCCACGGCGCAGCTCGCGAGACTCTGGAAGAAGCTGGTGCCGCTGTGGAGATTGGACCACTCTATTCTTTACTGAATGTGCCCCACGCAGAACAGGTGCACCTGTTCTATTTGGCCACGATGACTAATTCAGAATTTTCTGCCGGCGAAGAAAGTCTTGAAGTAGCCCTTTTTCATGAGCATGAGATTCCATGGGAAGAATTGGCCTTTCCGACTGTCAAGCAAACCCTTGAATGGTTTTTTGCAGACCGCGCTGCTGGCAACTTAGAGGCTGGTAAGGAATTTCATGTGCGCAGTCGTGATGTCTTGCCATCCGAACGAATTTGAGTCGACATGGGTCAGATAGCTTGGCTAGGGCCCAATGACCCTTTCCCAAATCCACTGCTTGAAGCTGATCCCGATCCCAGCGTCCCCGGACTCATTGCAGTCAGCGAACAAATATACCCAGGGCAACTAGCTCGCGCTTATCAACAAGGTATTTTTCCCTGGTACTCGGATAACCAACCTATTCTCTGGTGGTCGCCCGATCCTAGAATGGTGTTAAAGCCCAGCGCCTTTAAATGCAGTGAATCTTTGCAAAAGAATATTCGACTCTTTTGTCAAAACACGCAATCACAGATATTAGTAGATGCCGATTTTGGCGCAGTCATACGCTCCTGTGCCACGAGCACTCGCAAAGATCAGGATGGCACTTGGATTACCCATGAAATCATTGATGCCTACACCGCACTTCACGAAGCAGGCAATGCTCATAGTATTGCCGTAATCGAAGATGGCCAGCTTACTGGCGGACTCTATTGCGTTGCCTTTGGAGGAATGGTATTTGGTGAATCCATGTTCAGCCGTAAGACGAATGCATCAAAAATCGCCTTAGCAGCCCTGAGTGCATGGTGCCTGATGAATGAAGTCCAGATGATCGACTGCCAGCAAGAAACGGCTCACCTATTGTCCTTAGGCGCCACCCCAATATCCAGGCAGGTCTTTTTAGAGCAACTGCAAATATCCTTAAATCAAACTAAGATTGAGAAATCCTGGACTTTTGACAAAGCAATCTTGCATCACTGGTTATGACTCAGCTTAAAGAACTACCCCTAACCACCCTGCAGTTCTATGCAACTGCTCCCTATGCTTGTAGCTACCTGCCCAATAAAACAGCTCGCTCACAAGTAGCTACACCATCGCATCTGATTCATGCGGATGTGTATAACGATTTACTCAACGCAGGCTTTCGACGTAGTGGTTTGTATACCTATCGACCATATTGCGACGAATGCAAGGCCTGTATTTCCACCCGTATCTTGGTAAATCAATTTACGCCCTCTCGCAGCCAGCGCCGCGCCCAGAAAAAACACTCTGATCTTCAGGCCTCCGTCCTCAATCTAGGTTACCAAGAGGAACATTACCAACTCTATCAACGCTATCAAACTGAGCGACACGCAGGTGGTGATATGGATAGCGATGATCAAGATCAATATATGCAGTTCTTATTACAAAGCCGAGTGAACTCCCGTATTGTGGAGTTTCGGGATGGTCCGCATGACCCGCACCCCGGTCGATTACGTATGGTGAGCATGATCGATATTCTGGAACAGGGAATCTCTTCTGTTTATACCTTTTACGACACTACAAGCTCTGTGGCCAGTTATGGCAGCTATAGCATTCTGTGGCAAATTGAACAAGCTCGCATATTGGGTTTGCCTTACCTTTACCTTGGCTACTACATCAAGGAAAGCGACAAGATGTCGTATAAGGTGAAATATCAACCTATGGAAGGTTTGATTGACGATCACTGGCAAGAGCTCCCTGAGTCATAATATCTATCCATGATCGATCGTTACTCCCTCCTCCGCCCTTGGCTGTTTTCTATAGACCCAGAAAAGGCGCACAACCTCACCTTAAGCAATATGGACCGTGCGCAGCGCTGGGGTTTATTGGAGCGTTTAGTAAGCAAGCCCATTAACGATCCGCAAACACTCTGTGGCATTGATTTTCCTAACCCAGTTGGATTAGCCGCAGGCTTAGATAAAGATGGCAAGCATATCGATGCACTCGCTGCATTGGGGTTTGGATTTTTAGAAATCGGCACAGTCACCCCACGGCCACAGCCAGGCAACCCTAAGCCACGCATGTTTCGTTTACCGCAAGCTCAGGGCATTATTAATCGCATGGGCTTTAATAACGATGGCGTTGATGCCTGCGTTGCCAGAGTGCGTCGCTCTCAGTTTTGGCAAAGTGGTGGTGTACTTGGTTTAAATATTGGCAAGAACGCCAGCACCCCAATTGAAGAAGCTTCTCGAGATTACATCCTGGCGATGGAAGCCGTTTATGAAATCTCTACCTATATCACCGTCAACATTTCTTCTCCGAATACCAAAAATCTACGCGCCTTACAAGGTGAAGAAATGCTCCGCGAATTATTGGGAAGTCTTGATGAGGCCAGAAAGCGCTTAAGCGATCGTTATGGCGTACGCAAACCACTCTTCTTGAAAATTGCACCCGATCTAGACCATAGCGACATTAATCTCATCGCCGATCTCCTGCTCGAGTTTGGCATTGATGCTGTCATCGCTACCAATACAACCATCTCTCGCGATGCGGTCAAGGGAATGGAATTTAGTGAAGAGGCTGGCGGCTTATCTGGCGCGCCCGTGCGCAATGCTTCTAATATTGTCATCAAAGCTTTAAAGGCGAGATTGGGCAATGAACTACCCATCATCGGCGTGGGCGGCATCATGAGTGGCGCAGATGCCCGTGAAAAGATCATGGCAGGCGCCAGCTTAGTGCAACTCTATAGCGGCCTGATTTATCGAGGCCCTGACTTAGTCAATGAGTGTGCCGCTGCTTTAAGGCAAGCCTAAAAGAGCCTTAATCCCCTGTTTCCCTATAAAACGGGATATTTTCAGCAGATGCCTTTGTAAAATAGGATTTCATAATATGCAATTTCGTCTGAAATCGCTACAATGAGGCCTATGACCACCAGCAAGACCATCAAAACTCCTAAATCTACCGGCGAGGCTGGCAAGACAGCCATCCAGGTAGTGGATCGCATGATGAATTTGCTAGACGCCCTTGCTGAGCAAGAAGAATCCAGCAGCCTGAAGAATCTCGCAGAAACAACTGGTCTGCACCCTTCTACTGCCCACCGAATTTTGAATGACCTCGTTGCTTGCCGATTGGTTGAACGTGGCGATGGCGGAACCTATCGCCTTGGCTTAAAACTTTTAGAGCTGGGTAATTTAGTGAAGGCACGCTTATCTGTGCGTGAGGCTGCGCAACTGCCGATGCGTACACTCCATAAGCTCACTGGTGAAACCGTTAACCTATCAGTGCGTCAAGGCGATGAAATCGTCTATGTTGATCGCGCATATAGCGAACGCTCAGGCATGCAGGTAGTACGCGCCATTGGTGGTCGTGCACCTTTGCATCTCACCTCGGTTGGCAAACTCTTTCTCGCGAGCGACGACCCTGGACAAGTACGTGCCTATGTCACCCGCACCGGTTTGTCTGGACACACTCGTAACAGTATTACCGAATTGAGCAAACTCGAAACCGAACTCAATCACGTGCGTAAGGTGGGTAATGCTCGCGATGACGAAGAACTAGAATTAGGCGTGAGCTGTTTAGCTGCAGCCATTTTGGATGACACTGGAAAATTGGTTGCCGGCTTATCTTTAAGCGCCCCAACGGATCGTATACAAGCAGATTGGCTCCGCGCCCTACAAGAGACTGCTCTACAGATATCCAAAGGCATGGGTTTTAAACCCAAGTCTGCCGAGCCAGGCTCAGCAGCTTAATCATCAGTTACATCAAGCGACGAATGGGTTGTGCGCCCGATGGCATGCGCTCATACCAATCACGTACCCGCACTGCATCCGCAAAACGCGATTGCGTTCCTACCGAATCCAAAAAGACCAATAGCAATGGCGTGTTGTTTACTCTTGCCTGCATGACTAAGCATCGACCTGCAGCGTTAATGAAGCCAGTCTTCTGCAATCCAATATCCATATCCCCGGAACGTACCAAACGGTTTGTGTTCAAAAACTTTTGCGGGCGATTGGCGATCACCATAGTTAAATCTGGCCAGGTTGAGAACTCACGAATAGTTTTGTACTGATAGGCAGCATTGAGCATACGTGTGAGATCTTCTGCCGAAGCAACATTCTCACTAGTCAGTCCAGTGGGATCCTCAAAGTGAGAGTGTTCCATACCGAGATCTTTTGCCTTACGGTTCATAGCAGCAACAAATGCGGGTAAGCCGCCAGGATAATTTCTGGCTAAGGTATATGCGGCGCGGTTCTCAGAGGACATCAAAGCCAAATGCAGTGCATCTTCTCGGGTAAGTGAAGTGCCTTCAGCCAAACGAGAATGTCGATAAATATGTGCGTCTTCAGCATTAATAACGATGACCTCATCCATCGGCAATTTTGCATCGAGCGTAACCATGGCCGTCATGAGTTTGGTGATGGAGGCAATGGGCAAACTGACAGAAGGATTCTTCTCGTAATAGACTTCCTTCGTGTCTTGGTTGACCACCATCACTACAGTAGATTTAAGATTGAGCTCATCGCGCTGACCACGCAAACCTAATGCAGTAGCTAATGATGGAGGTCCTGCAACTACGGGTGCAGATGATCTAGTAACAGTGACGCGGACAGTCTTGGCTCTTTTGGGTGACTTAGTCACCACTTTTGTTGACTTTGCTTGCTTCTGCTTATCTTTTGTTGCGGCCTGAACAGGTGCGTTACCCAGCACTCCCATTGAAAAGAGCAATGCAATAACTAGGGGCCAAAATCGATTCAAACGCATCCCAAAATACCTTCCAAAACTTTCAACATACGGAATGATAATTAATTTCTGAAGACAAAGCGGTTTTATTCGCCCCAATCCAGGTAATTTATCCCACCAAATGACTGCCCTACTCGGCAATCGTTGCCACTATATTGGTCTGACGAGCATTCACTAACACCACGCCAGTCATCGTCAAACACAAACCTACCGCCATCAGCAATGTAAATGGCTCATCAAATAAGAGCCAAGCCATTGCAGCAGTAGTTGGTGGCACTAAATAAAGAAAGCTGGTGACTTTAGTGGCAGCACCCTTGCGAATCATCATAAATAGCAAACTAATCGAACCAATTGACAGAGGAAAGATAGCCCACAGTAAGGCGCCAATAACAGATGGATTCCAAACCATCACGCCAGACTCAAAGAAATACATACAAAAGAAACACAACACTGCCGATACCCCAAACTGAATAGAGGATCCAGCACGCAGATCAAATACGGGGCAGAATTTCTTCTGATATAGGGTGCCAAAGGTAATAGATAGAAGTGCAATAAATGCCAAAACATAACTAACAAATGGAATGTGGTTAAAGCCAATCTTCTCGGCAACCACCAACGCAACACCCGCAAACCCGAAGCCTAGACCTATCCATTGACGTGAGCTGACCTTCTCAGAAATCCAAGCAGCAAACCAGGCCGTAACGATGGGTTGCAGACCAACAATAATGGCCACTAATCCTGCTGTCATTCCCAGACGCACAGCAAACCAAACGCCGAGCAAATAGCCAAATTGCAGCAAGATCCCTGCAATGGCGATGTGCTTGATTTGAGACCAACTAGGCCAGGTGATTCTCCACACAAGGCTGAGCGCTGCCATAGCCGCTAAAACCCCTACAAAACGCCAAAACAGGAAGGTGGCTGGCTCTACATATGGCATTGCCATACGCGCAATCACAAAGCCGGTACTCCAAATGAGGACAAAGATCGGTGCAATGGCGTTATCAAGCGAAAGCTTCATGGGTAACTTACTGAAATTATTAAGATTTTTTACTGAGACCCCTAATTTTAGGCTCTTTTCTTATTTGAACTCTTCATCTACATAGCAAGCCATTTATGCTGCAACGCAACATCTATGCCATACAATGGTGCAAAGAGAGTACATTAGGTAAAAGCCGAAGATCAAAATATTCAAAACAGTTAAACGGAAAGAGATGCAGATGAACTTAACTCCAGAACAAATTGCAGCAGCACAAAAAGCAAACTTAGAGACTTTAAGTGGATTGACCAATCAAGCATTGCAAAGCATTGAAAAGTTGGTTGAGCTCAATATGCATATTGCGAAACAAAGCTTGAGCGATAGCATGAATAGCGCTAAGAAAGCGCTGGAAGTAAAAGACATTCAACAGTTGCTAGCCCATCAAGCCGAAGCAGTGCAACCAATGGCAGAAAAAATTATGGCCTATAGCCGTCATTTATATGAGTTGGCACATGAGACACAAAACAGCTTTACACAATCTGCTGAAAAAGAATTTCAAGCTGGCCAAAAGAAAATTAACTCTTTAGTAGAGGAGTGGACAAAAAATGCACCGGCTGGATCAGATGCAGCTATGCAAGCAATGAAGCAAGCAATTGCTTCCGCAAACAATGTATTTGAAACTAGTCAAAAAGCAGTTAAGCACGCAGTTGAAGTTGCACAAACCAATCTTAGCGGTGCAACAGAAACCGTATTGAAGACTGCAGAGAAAGCTAGCAAGGCGACCAAGAAGAAATAATTCTTAGCAAGCACCTTGAATACAAAAGCCCCGATTGCTCGGGGCTTTTTCTTATAGCTTAGACAGCTTGATTTATTCTTTATCCAAAACGCACCTTACTCAGCGCACTTTTATACTAATTTCTTTAAATGACTAAAAGCCTCAATAGAAACGAGTTGCTGTCCCTCGCCAAGTCTTTTGACCCCAAAGATAAATGCCCTGACTGTCTGTCGCTGAGCTGCGAAGGCTGGGAAAGCGTCCCTGGCGGTTTCCTGACAAATTCCCTGGAGTGCGTTGGAACTCTGAGAGTCGAAGATGCTCCGGAATGCTGGGAGGAAGGTCTCCCTAAGGGAGTGACCATCTGGTCTAAGGATGCCCCTATTTCTCCCACCCTCCATCCATACAATAAATCTGATGTATTTGAATGCAAGCATTGTGGAGCTAAATACCTCCGATATACCGAATGCGGGGGCTACTATGTGGATGAACGTATTCGTGAGCTCAATGCCAAACTGATTTCATAGATGCTGAAGTGCAAAAGCCCCGATCGCTCAGGGCTTTTTCTTTTGCACCTTAAGCGCTACTTAAGATTTCTTTTTCACTGGCGGCAAATCAGTGCAATGGCCGTGGGCTGCTTCAGCCGCAAGACCCACTGACTCACCTAAGGTTGGGTGTGGATGAATCGTTTTACCGATATCCACCGCATCAGCACCCATTTCAATGGCTAAGCACACCTCACCGATTAAATCGCCAGCGTGTGTTCCCACAATACCGCCACCAATAATGCGATGGGTAGTAGCATCAAAAATGAGTTTTGTGAAACCTTCATCACGTCCATTAGCGATCGCGCGTCCACTAGCTGCCCATGGGAATAAACCTTTCTCATAAGCAATGCCTTGAGCTTTACATTGCTCCTCTGTCAAGCCAGCCCATGCCACTTCAGGATCAGTGTAGGCAACCGATGGAATTTGCTTGGCATCGAAGTAAGATTTTTCGCCAGCAGCAGCTTCCGCAGCAACGTGACCTTCATGTACTGCCTTGTGCGCCAGCATCGGCTGACCAACCAAGTCGCCAATTGCAAAAATATGAGAGACATTAGTCCGCATCTGTTTGTCAACAGGAATAAAGCCGCGCTCATCCACCTGCACACCCGCTTTACCGGCATCAATCTTTTTGCCGTTCGGAGTACGGCCTACTGCAACCAACACCAAGTCATAAGTTTGTGGTTCAGCCGGCGCGTTCTCACCCTCAAAAGAAACTTGAATTCCGTCAGGCTTAACTTCTGCTTTAGCGGCACGAGTCTTAAGCATAATTTTTTCAAAACGTCCGGCATTGAACTTCTCCCAGACCTTTTCTAAATCACGATCGGCGCCCGCCATCAAGCCATCCATCATCTCGGCGATATCAATACGTGAACCTAGTGTGCTGTAAACCGTAGCCATCTCTAAGCCAATAATGCCGCCGCCAATAACGAGCATCCGTTTAGGAATACTCTTAAGTAACAAGGCGCCAGTGCTATCTACAATACGCGGGTCTTCTGGTAAGAATGGTAGTTTCACTGGCTGACTGCCCGCAGCGATGATGGCCTTCTGAAAGCGCACCACTTCTTTTTGACCAGTGAGATCCTGACCAATACCATCCGTTAACTCAACTTCAACATGGTTTGCATCCAAGAACTTGCCTAGACCACGCACCACCTTTACCTTACGAGCCTTTGCCATACCAGCAAGACCGCCAGTCAATTTAGCAATGACGGACTCTTTGTAACCACGGAGTTGATCGATCTCAATCTTCGGCGCGCCAAAAGTAATGCCGTGCTTAGCCATCGTTTTGACTTCATCCATGACTGAGGTGGTGTGCAGCAATGCTTTGGATGGAATACACCCAACGTTTAAGCAAACCCCGCCTAAAGTGGGGTAACGCTCCACTAAAACGGTATTCATGCCCAAGTCGGCGCTACGAAACGCCGCGCTGTAACCACCAGGGCCAGCACCAAGTACCAACACTTCACACTCATGATCAACCTTACCGCTGTACTGCCCTGCTACTGGAGCAGGGGCAGCTGTCATTGTTGGTGTAGCTGGCGCCGCTGGCGCAGTTGATGTAGTAGATATTGCTGCTGGAGCCGGTTGAGGCGCAGGCGCTGCACCACTAGCCTCAATCTCCGCAATCACAGAACCTTTACTCACTTTATCTCCAAGCTTGACTGCAATACTAGTAACAGTACCTGCAGCATCGGCTGGAACTTCCATGGTTGCTTTATCGGATTCGAGAACTAGTAGCGCCTGCTCTTTTTCGATAACATCACCAACTTTAATTAGCACTTCAATGACGGGTACATCTGAGTAATCGCCAATATCCGGGACAAGGATCATTTGCTTAGCCATAGATCCCCCTTACAGACTGGCGCGACGGAAGTCGGCCAAGAGCTGAGCAATGTACACATTGAAGCGGGTAGCTAAAGCACCATCAATCACGCGGTGATCTGCAGAGAGAGACAATGGGCAAATGAGGCGTGGCACAAACTGCTTACCATCCCACACTGGCTTCATAGCCGCTTTACTCACGCCCATAATGGCTACTTCAGGAGCATTCACGATTGGGGAGAAATACGTTCCACCGATACCACCTAGTGATGAGATCGTAAAGCTAGCGCCTTGCATTTGATCTGGCTTTAATTTGCCATCACGGGCAAGGGCTGCTAAATCTGAAGTCTCTTTAGCTAATTCAAAGATACCTTTCTTATCAGCATCTTTAATGACCGGCACAACTAATCCAGTTGGAGTATCTGCAGCAAATCCAATATTGAAGTATTTCTTCAAAATCAGATCATCACCATCCAAAGAACTGTTGAACTCTGGATATTTTTTCAATGCAGCTACTGCAGCCTTCATTAAGAAAGCGAGCATCGTGATCTTGACGCCCTTCTTCTCATTCTCTTTATTGGTGAGAACGCGGAATGCCTCTAAATCAGTGATGTCAGCATCTTCGTGATAAGTCACAGCCGGAATCATCACCCAGTTACGACCCAAATTGGCTGCAGTAAGTTTCTTAATACGGTTGAGTGGTTGACGCTCGATCTCACCAAACTTCGTGAAATCAACCTTAGGCCAAGGAATCAGATTCAAACCACCTAAACTACCGCCGCTTGAAGCAGCCGCAGGACTACCTGCACCACTACTCATAGCCGCCTTCACAAATGCTTGGACGTCTTCCTGAGTAATGCGACCTTTAGGGCCAGATCCTTTAACTTGCGTAATGGTGACGCCAAGCTCACGTGCAAACTTACGCACAGATGGACTTGCATGACTTACTGCGTCGTCGACTGGCGGGGGAGTATTGCTGATAGGAGGTGGTGCGGGTGCGCGCGCAATCGGAGGCTCTACCGCTTTAATTGCTGGCGCGGCTGGTGCAGCTGCAGGAGTGGATACAGGAGTGGATACAGGAGTCGATACGCCAGATGCCCCACCTTCCAAGATGACAACTACCGATCCTTCCGATAAGTTATCGCCCACCTTTACCTTAACTTCTTTGACGATGCCTGAGTGTGATGACGGAACATCCATGGTGGCTTTATCAGATTCCAGCACAACAATGGATTGTTCTTTCTCAATCTTGTCACCGGCTTTAACCAAGACTTCGATCACTGGTACCTCTTTATAGTCGCCGATATCCGGGACTTTGATTTCAATAGGTGCGCCGCTAGTACTTGCTGCTACAGGCGCTGCCATAGGTGCACTTGCTACAGAGGCTGCTGCTGGAGCTGGAGCTGATGCCGCGCCCTCTTCCAAGGTAATTACAAGGGATCCCTCAGACAGGTTGTCGCCTACTTTGACTTTGACTTCTTTCACAATCCCAGAGTGTGAAGAAGGAACATCCATGGTGGCTTTATCAGACTCCAGTACAACAATGGATTGTTCTTTCTCAATCTTGTCACCCGCCTTGACCAAGACCTCGATCACGGGTACATCTTTATAGTCACCAATATCGGGGACTTTAATTTCAATTATTTGACTCATAGTATTTATCTCTTATCAAACCGTCATTGGGTTTGGTTTAGTAACGTCAATGTTGTACTTCTTAATCGCCTCAACTAACTTAGAGCGATCAAGCTGACCAGAGTCAACCAAAGATCTCAAGGCAGTGAGGACGACCCAGCGACGATCCACTTCAAAGAAGTCACGGAGTTTTTCACGAGTATCAGAACGTCCAAAGCCATCAGTACCCAATACTTCATAACGGCGACCCATGTGCTGAATTGCTGGACGAATCTGCTCAGCAAATAGACGAACATAGTCGGTAGCTGCAACGATTGGGCCTGCAGTATCTTTCAGGCACTTCTCTACATGAGATAAGGCTGGCGCAGCACTTGGGTTCAATAAATTGCTACGGTGAACCGCAGTCCAATCACGGCCTAGCTCAGTAAAGCTTGGGCAACCCCACAAGTCTGAAGCAATACCCCAGTCTTTATGCAAAATCTCTGCAGCTTCAATCACTTCACGGAAGATCGTTCCTGAACCTAAGAGCTGTACACGTAGCTTTGCTTTGTCGTCACCAACGGACTTGAGCTTATACATGCCCTTGATGATGTCTTTCTCCGCACCCTTAGGCATTGCTGGGTGTGAATAGTTTTCATTCATCAAAGTAACGTAGTAATACACGTCTTCCTGAACTTCCAACATACGACGCATACCATCCTGAATTACTACGGCCAATTCAAATGAGAAGGTTGGGTCATAGCTGATGCAGTTTGGAACCGCACCACTCCACAAATGACTATGGCCATCTTCGTGCTGTAAGCCCTCGCCGTTCAATGTGGTTCTACCAGCCGTACCGCCCAGCAAGAAACCACGACTACGCATATCTCCTGCGGCCCAGGCTAAATCACCGATACGCTGGAAACCAAACATGGAATAGAAGATATAGAAAGGCAACATGGGTACGCCATGGGTGGAATAAGAAGTCGCAGCAGCGATCCAGTCGCACATACCGCCGGCTTCATTGATGCCTTCTTGCAGAATTTGACCTGTCTTGTCCTCTTTGTAGAACATCAATTGATCATGATCTTCTGGTGTGTAAAGTTGGCCTAATTGATTCCAGATTCCTAATTGACGGAACATGCCTTCCATACCAAAGGTACGGGACTCGTCCGGAACAATCGGCACTACCCGCTTACCCAAGACCTTATCGCGCACTACTGTATTGAGTATGCGTACAAATGCCATGGTAGTAGAAATCTCACGGCCTTCAGTAGTGGCCTCAAGCAATGGAGCAAATACTTCTAAAGCAGGGACTGGCAAGCTCTCCGCTTTAGTACGACGTTGCGGCAAGTAACCACCCAACTCTTGACGACGCGCCTTCATATATTCCAATTCAGGGCTGCCTTCGGCAAACTTGACCAAAGGCATTTCGTCCAACTCTTCATCTTTAACGGGAATCTCAAAGCGATCACGGAAGCGACGCACGTCGTCATCGTTCATCTTCTTCGCTTGGTGGGCAATGTTCATCGCCTCACCTGAGCCACCCATGCCATAACCTTTAATGGTGTGGGCTAGGATCACTGTAGGTTGATTCTTGTGATTTACCGCCGCATGGAATGCTGCATAAACCTTATGTGGATCATGACCACCGCGATTCAGTTGCCAAATTTCATCATCACTCCAGTCACTTACTAACGCCTTTAATTCTGGAGTATTGAAAACGATCTCGCGAACGTAGCTGCCGTTCTTAGACTTCATAGTCTGATACTGGCCATCAACGATCTCACCTAAGCGTTGCATCAGGATGCCTTTTTTGTCTCGTGCAAAGAGAGCATCCCACTGACCGCCCCACACTACCTTAATCACATTCCAGCCGGCACCGCGGAACTCGCTCTCAAGCTCTTGAATGATGCTGCCGTTGCCGCGCACTGGTCCATCTAGACGCTGCAAGTTACAGTTAATTACGAAAATCAGGTTATCGAGTTTTTCACGACCGGCCATACCAATCGCACCCAAGGATTCTGGTTCGTCGGTTTCGCCATCGCCCAAGAATGCCCAAACTTTACGGCCTTGCTCTTGAATGAAGCCGCGGTCTGTTAGGTACTTCATAAAGCGCGCTTGGTAAATCGCCATGATCGGGCCCAAGCCCATCGATACGGTTGGGAACTGCCAGAAGTCTGGCATCAACCAAGGATGTGGATAACTAGAGATGCCTTTACCGCCAACTTCTTGGCGGAAGTTGTTGAGCTGACCTTCTTCGAGACGGCCCAACATATAAGCACGTGCATAGACACCCGGAGCAGAGTGGCCTTGCACAAATATTAAGTCGCCACCATTCTCGGGGGACGGTGCGTGCCAGAAATGATTGAAGCCAACGTCATACAAAGTAGCCGCTGACTGAAATGATGAAATGTGTCCACCAACGTTCGTGTCTTTGTTCGCACGCAGCACCATCGCCATAGCATTCCACCGCGTGTATGAACGAATGCGATGTTCTATATTTTGATCGCCAGGTAAACGTGCTTGATTTTCAACAGGGATAGTATTGATATAAGGAGTCTCAGCATGGAATGGCTGTACCACTCCGTTTACACGAGCATGAGAAATTTGTTGATCGATGAGATAGGCAGCTCTTTCAGGACCCTCGTTACGAATCACGCCATCGAGCGCTTGTAACCACTCCTGAGTCTCGCCAGGATCTGCATCCTGAGTATTCTGTTTACCTAATACTTGATCTGGAACTGCTGCCATTTTTGTCTCCATTAAATAGTGCTTAATTTGTCATCAACTCTATAGCCAACATTCTAGGAAGGTATATGGGTGTAAACAAGCAATTTTCCACATAATGATAGTATTTCTCATAATGTGGTATTATATTGCGGTGCAAATAAGAAGCTATAAAAAGGTCTGAATTGACTTTTTGCACAGTCAAATAGGGCAAAATGCTTTGTATTCATGAGAAAAACAGCATTTTCCAGCCTAGTCCTTAGCCCCATTAGGTGGCTCCGCAAAATACGTGGATTTAGGATTGTTTACACCCCGCTTTTAGCCATTGTTCTGTTTACAGCAGTCATGGGCATTATTTTGGGAACGCTGCATTTACAAGAAAAGAATCAGCAAGAGGCTGCCCTATTTAGAGAGCTGTCATTTGCCAAGCAGCGCATTCAATCTCGTTTCGCTAGCAACCTTGATGCATTAACAACGATTAATCGAGAAATGGCTGCAAGCGAGGATCAATTCAAACTCAGACAAATTGCGCGCGAGCAAGCAGAAGATCTCGTTTTAAATAACCATGAGATCGTCAAAATCATCTGGTTGAACAATCAAAATCAGCGACTATGGGCAGCCCCCGCTGAAAGTAACAAATCGGATTGGATTAGCAAAACTCAAAATGATCAGCCCATTAATTCTAGTCTTGCCTCAACTATTGAGCTTAGCCGAGTAACTAGTCGAGCAGCTTTCAGTCAGTTTGTTTCCTTAAATCTACCGGGTGACGCACCGATCGCCACAGATAGAAAAATTGTTCTATGGCAAGTGGTACCCAATATTGTTGGTGGAGAAGTGGTTGGTTTCTTGGCGGCACTCTATACGACTCAAGGAATACTGGATGCCCTGCCAAGTGACCTCAAATCCCATTACCGCTTTACCTTGCTCACTGACAATGAAAGAGTTTTAGGCATCTCTTCCGATAGAGGTACCCCAAAAAGAGCATTTAGCAATCAGACAAGTTTAGACATTGGGGTCTTAAGCCCCAACATTAATTTACGCATCGATACCTATCCTCCGCCAACCAACCTCACCTTCAGGATGTTAATTGGTGTCGTGATTGGATTAAGCGCATTCGTGGTTTGGAGTTTGTGGTCCGTACTAAAGCAAATGCAAGTCCGCCAAGAGGCCGAAGCCAGTCTGCGCAAAGAAACTAGTTTTCGTAATGCAATGGAAGACTCCACTCCCGTGGGTATTCGTGCCCATGATATGCAAAAGCGCATTACTTATGTGAATCGAGCATTTTGCGAAATGACAGGCTGGACATCGGAAGAGTTAATAGGTCTCACTCCGCCCTTTCCGTTCTGGCCAGATAGTAGAAGAGATGAGCTTGTTGAGAAAATGAATCGGGCGATGAAGTCCAACATCAGCGTTGTAATGAGGGTCGGCATCGAAGGGGTGATTTTAAAGAAAGATGGCTCCTTGATACAGACCCGTACCTTTATTGCCCCACTGATTAATGAAAAAGGGAAACAGACTGGTTGGGTGACCTCATTAATTGATATTTCTGAGCCTAAGAAGATTCGTGAAGAATTAGCTGCCTCTCAAGATCGCTTTACCACCGTTCTAGAAAGTCTAGACGCCGCTGTGTCAGTGGTCTCGCTGGAGACTAACGCCCTGCTATTTGCTAATCGTTTTTATCGGGAGCGCTTTGGAGACAACTCTAAAGGTCACTTCCAATTAGCGGGCAGCGATACAACCAACATGACAATGCGAGCTATCGCAGAGGATCTTGAGGATTCCCCCCCAGGAATTCCAACGCCATTTTTGTATCAAGAGTCCGAGTCTGAAGAAGTTCAGCTAGGCGATGACAATAATCAATGGTTTGAAGTTAGACGTCGTTACATCCCTTGGGTAGATGGACATCTTGCACAGTTATTGATTGCCACGGATATTACCGCTCGTAAAGAAGCAGATGATTTGGCGCTCCAACAACAAGAGCGAATGCAGTTCACCAGTCGTCTCACCACAATGGGTGAAATGGCATCTTCTTTGGCCCATGAACTAAACCAACCTCTTTCAGCCATATCAAACTACTGCATGGGTGTTGCTAAGCGCCTGGATGGGCATCTTGACCCTGCTCTAACTAAAGAGATTTTGCCGGCATTAGAAAAGGCTTCTGAACAAGCCCATCGTGCTGGCACCATCATTCAGCGCATTCGAGGCTTTGTAAAGCGCAGCGAGCCTCAACGTAAAGCAGCGAACATTACTGAAATTATTAATGATGCGGTTGGCTTGGTTGAAATTGAAGCCCACCGCCATCGCTTAGTCATTAGCTCGGAAATTGCCGAAAATCTGCCCGTAGTTAATCTGGATCCAGTCCTAATCTTGCAGGTAGTGGTCAATCTTCTGAAAAACGCCTTGGATAGCGTCCGTGAGGCTTACCCCCTTTCCTCCCGTTGGTCAGCGCCACCAGTTCGGATTAGTGCAGATTTAGACACCAGCATCTTCCCGGCCATGCTCAGAATCCAGGTTACCGATGCTGGGGGCGGAATCTCGGAAAACGTCCTGGAGCGCATATTTGAGCCGTTTTTCAGCACGAAGTCCGACGGAATGGGTATGGGGCTCAATATTTGTCGCTCCATTATTGAATCTCACCATGGCAGGCTTTGGGCCACCAATGTCCAAGACTCAGAACAAACCAAGCTGGCTGGCTGCACCTTTACAATACTCCTACCACTGGAATCCTCTGGATCCAAGGCTACTGTTTAACTTCGAATTTAAAGATTTACCTCGCGAGAACTGATATGAACTTAAGCGCTACTGCAAAACCAAACCAAGCTGAAGTTGTCTATGTGGTGGATGATGACGAAGCGGTAAGAGATTCGCTTACCTGGCTCTTAGAAAGCAATGGTTATGTTGTTCGTTGCCATGCAAGCGCAGAACGTTTCTTACAGTCTTTGCAAAGCACCGACAAGTCCACCATCTCTTGTGCTATTTTGGATGTGCGCATGCCTGGTATGTCAGGCCTTGAATTGCAAGAGCGCTTAACAAGCGAAAACCTACCAATGCCAGTTGCATTCATTACTGGTCATGGCGATGTATCGATGGCCGTCTCCACGATGAAGCGTGGCGCAGTGGATTTCATTGAAAAGCCTTTTAAAGAAAATGATCTTTGTGGTTTAGTAGATCGTATGCTTGCTAAAGCGCGCATCGATTATTCACAAGCTAGTCAACGCAAAATTACCCAGAGCTTACTCAGCAAGTTAACTGGTCGTGAGCGCCAAGTTCTAGAACGCATTGTTGCAGGCCGTTTGAATAAACAAATTGCTGATGACCTGGGTATTTCTATTAAAACTGTTGAAGCACACCGCGCCAACATCATGGAAAAGCTCAACGTCAACACGGTTGCCGACCTACTCCGCCTGGCTTTGTCTGATCCCCAGCCTAATTAATTACCGGGGTTTTCTATGCCAGCTCAATTATTAGACGGAAACATCCTTTCTAAAAAACTACGTACGGAAATTGCTGCACGTGGTGCAATCGTCACCGCCAAAGGCACCAGACCTGGTTTAGCAGTCATCGTGGTTGGCGACAACCCTGCCAGTGCAGTATATGTTCGCAATAAGGTGAAGGCCTGTGAAGAAGTTGGCTTTCATTCTTTTTTAGAGCGCTATTCTGTAGAGCTTGGCGAAGAAGAATTACTCGCTCGTATTGCCACACTGAATTCAGATCCGGCGATTCATGGCATCTTGGTGCAATTACCATTACCAGAACATATCGCCTCTGAGAGAGTTTTAGAAGCGATTGCTCCAGAAAAAGATGTGGATGGCTTTCACGTAGCAAATGCTGGCGCCTTGATGGTTGGTCAACCAGAATTCAAACCTTGCACACCTTATGGTTGCATGAAGATTCTCGAAAGCATTGATTACCCTATTCGCGGTGCTCGGGCCGTGATTGTTGGTGCCTCCAATATTGTGGGTAAGCCAATGGCGATGCTGCTATTGCAAGCCGGTGCAACGGTCACTATTTGCAATAGCAAGACTCGTGACTTGGCACACCACACCAAGGATGCTGACATTCTGGTGGTTGCTACCGGTAAACCCAGAATGGTTACTGGCGATATGGTAAAGAACGGCGCCGTTGTCATTGACGTGGGCATTAATCGCCTGCCTGACGGCAAGCTCTGTGGAGACGTGGATTTTGATACAGCTAAATACATCGCCGGCTGGATTACCCCGGTTCCAGGTGGTGTTGGCCCGATGACCATCACTATGCTTCTCATGAATACCTTGGAAGCCGCTGAAAAAGCCACTAAGCACTAAGGAATTACTGGGACTTTTGGCAAAATTGCTCCCAGTCCATTAAGCTAGAGGGATGACTACATCCACATCTACATCGCCCTTCAGCACTCTCCCAGCAGAATTACAAAATAACCCCTTAGTGACTTTCGGGCGCGGTATTGCCGCCTACTCAGAAGTAAAGCCTGAGCATATTGCACCAGCAATTGAATATTTGCTCAAGCATGCGCAAAATGCTGTGGATGTGGCAGTCAATTCAAGTACTCCATCCACTTGGGATGCCTTAGCCGAGCCGCTAGAAGATGCTACTGAATTTTTTGGCAGGTCTTGGGGTGTGATATCCCATCTCAATAGCGTTGCCGATACCCCGGAGTTACGCGCTGCCTATGGCGAGATGCTACCCAAGGTCACCGCTTTCTTCTCAAGCCTTGGTCAAAATTTAGAGCTCTACAAAAAGTTTAAAGAACTCAGTAAAGCGCCTGATTTTTCAAAATTAAGCGCAGCTCAAAAGAAAGTAATTGAAAACTCCTTACGAGATTTTCGTCTGGGCGGGGCAGAACTCAGTGATGTAGACAAGCCGCGCTTTTCACAAATTCAGGATGAGCAGGCAACCTTAGGCAAAGCATTTTCAGATCATGTTCTAGATGCTACCGATGGCTTTGTTCATCTGATCACTGATAAAGCTGATTTGGTGGGCTTGCCTGAGGACGCTATTGCAGCCGCTGCAGATATTGCCCAGCAAAAGAACTTACAGGGTTGGGCATTCACGCTGCACTTCCCCTCTTACTACCCCGTCATGCAGTACTCAGAGAATCGTGCGCTGCGTCGCTTGATGTATGAAGCTTATGTCACCCGCGCTTCTGAACTGGCACCCCAATATGCCAAAGGTAAAGTGGATTGGGACAATACTCAGAACATGCTCGATCAGTTAAGACTGCGCGATGAGGAAGCTCATATGCTCGACTTCAAAAACTATGCCGCACTGAGTTTGGCTCCAAAGATGGCAAGCAGTGTTGATGAAGTCGACTCCTTTTTGACTAACTTCGCGCAAAAAGCAAAACCATTTGCATTAAAAGATTGGCAAGAGCTATCTGAGTTTGCCAAGACCGAGCTATCTATTGCTGATGGCTTAGAGCCATGGGATGTTGCTTTTGCATCCGAAAAATTGAAGCAAGAACGCTATTCCTTTTCGGAGAATGAGCTTAAGCAATACTTCCCCCTGCCTAAGGTATTAGATGGTCTCTTCCAAGTCATTCAGACTCTGTTTGGCGTCAAGATTGAAGCGGCAGATTTACCAACTTGGCATACCGATGTGCAATCCTTTTCAGTGAAAAACGCCAAGGGTAATATCGTGGCCTACTTCTATCTAGATCCCTATGCTCGCCCTGGCAAGCGTGGCGGGGCTTGGATGGATGATGCCCGCGGTCGTAGAGTTTTACCCAATGGTGAAATCCAAGTGCCTGTTGCTTATTTGGTTTGCAACTTTGCGCCGCCAGTCAAGGTCGATGGTGTGTTGCGTCAACCTACCATTACTCATGATGATGTCATCACCCTCTTCCATGAGAGTGGCCATGGTTTGCACCACCTTCTTACTCAAGTGAGCGCTTTAGGGGTTTCAGGTATCAATGGTGTTGAATGGGATGCGGTAGAGTTACCGAGCCAGTTTATGGAAAACTTCTGCTGGGAGTGGGAAGTGCTAGAAAAGATGACTGCACATGCCGAAACTGGCAAGCCTCTTCCACGCGAGTTATATGACAAGATCCTCGCTGCCAAGAATTTCCAGAAGGGTTATATTACTTTGCGTCAGATCGTGATGTCTCTCACCGACTGGCGCTTACATGCGAGCTTTGATGCGAAGAATGCTCAAGGTCACGCAGTATTAGACCTTTCCAGAGCGATTGCTGATCAATTCAACGTTATTCCACAACCAGCCATCTCTCGTTGGATCAATACCTTTAGCCATATCTTTGCTGGTGGTTATGCAGCTGGCTATTACAGCTATAAGTGGGCGGAAGTGTTATCTGCTGATGTCTACTCAGCTTTTGAGGAGGCAGCAAAACTCACTGGCAGCGTCTTAGATGAGAAAACAGGTGCTCGTTATCGTGAAGAGATTTTAGAGGTTGGTGGCAGTCGCCCTGCGGCTGAATCTTTTAAAGCCTTTAGAGGTAGAGAGCCAAGCATTGATGCCTTATTGCGTCATGGCGGGTTAGCATAAGAGTTAAACCTAAAGGTCCAAATAAAAAACCCATCGCTATAGATGGGTTTTTTATTAGAAAGCTCCTGAATTAACTCGGGAGCTGGGCTGCTAGCTGACAATTATTTGGTGCCGGCTTACCTGCTAGCCGATCTTTAATCCAGGCCTGATATAGGGGCGCAGAGGCTCCAGGAGTTGTGAAATGAGACTGATCTCCTGGCAGCTCAACCCTATTAACATTGCCGCCTAATTTACACATCTGCTCCTGATAGAGCTTACCCATGATTGGGGGATTCGTGGTGTCCTTATTACCCCAATAGATCACTACCGGTGCAATAGGTTTTTCAGGATTCACGCTGCCCTTGACCATGGCTTTTGTCCAGTCAAGAGAATTGGTGAATTGATCTTTTAATAATGTTTTGTATTGGCTGCTGTAATTGAAATTCAGTGTATCTGCCACAGCATGCATACATTTGTTTCGGATAACCTCATCCAGCACTTTAGCGCCGTCAGTTGTAAAGATATCGGTGAGTTTTAGATTTGGATTACCAGCCCTCACACCCCACATACTCATTGCCATATGTGAAAAATCAAAAACATTGTCAGTGAACATCTTAACGATTCCACTTAATGATTTTTGTGCGTTCACTTCATCTGCTGTTGAATTGGGCATCATGATGGCAATATCATCTGGAGCCAAGGCAACCACGCCAACGAGCTCAATGCCATCGGCAATTGTTCCCTTTTTGGAGATGTATTCTGGCATGCTTGCTGCAGCAACTACAGCGCCACCACCCTGCGACCAGCCATAGATAATCGTCTTCTTACCGGCGCCAGCCTCCTTTAAGGCACTAGCAGCTCTAGCCGAATCAATCATATCCATGGCATTGGTTGCCGCTAAAGCATATTGATGCTCGCCTCCACCACCCAGGCCTTGGTAATCCGTTGCAACTACTACATATCCGTCTTTGATAAATTCTTCAATACTAGGGATGCCGTAATCCGTCCAAGAATTTCCGCCAACTAAAAAGTATTCATTGAGGGGTGCTGTTGGATTAAGAACTTGTGAAGGGCCGCAATTTTGTGCGGCGCCAGTAGTCCCATGCCCCCAAGCCATGATAGGCCTACCCTCTTTCGGTGGAGTGCCAATCGGGGCTACTACCAAGCCAGTAGCAAGATGCTTACGCCCGCCAACATCAGATGTGACGTAGGCAATCTTCCAAGCTTGAGCACCCTTAACAGACGTCTTAATTTTTTCCTTTTTCAGAATTTGTCCGAGCTTACCATCGGGACTCATTTTGATAACCTCATCATAAAAAGAAGGAACAGGTGGATCAGCATATACGGCAGTAGAAAGAATACTTAAAGCAGTGCCGAGCATTAAAATCAAAATGGAAATAGGAGTCATTTTTTTCATAGCTTAAATGGGTAAGTTAGGATCCAAAAATATCATTAAGTAAGATCGAGTGGGCAGCAATACATCCTATTTGCTTCGTTTATATTACTGACCCTTGGTCGCTTTCTTGTTCGCGCGGCGCTCAAAGAAGGTTTCGATTTCAACGTAGAAGACTGGCACTAATGCCACTGCAAGGCAGGTAGAGGCAATCATGCCGCTAAATACGGTAATGCCTAAGGAGATACGTGCTGCTGCACCCGCACCGGTAGATAGAAGCAAGGGCATGACCCCCAAAATAAAGGCAATCGATGTCATCACAATTGGCCTAAAACGTTCTCTTGAAGCCTCTAAAGCAGCATCAACAAAACTCATGCCCTTATGTCTGCACTCAATAGCCACCTCAACAATCAAAATAGAGTTTTTACATGAGAGCGCAATCATTAACACCAGGCCAATCTGCACATAAATGTTATTTGATAGGCCCGTAAGCAATAAGGCCAATACCGTACCCGATAAAGAAAGTGGCACTGCAGTCAAAACAGCTAGCGGCGCTATCCAAGTTTCATATTGCGCTGCGAGCACTAAGTACACCAACAAGATCGATAGCGCAAAGATTAAGATTACGGTGTTTCCTACCAAATCTTCTTGATAAGACATGCCAGCCCACTGGTACGCGACCCCATCTGGCAAAGTCTTGGCGGCTACCTGCGCTAGCACCTTCATCGCCTGTCCAGAGCTATAGCCATCATTGGCAGCACCTAGAACAGCAGCAGAAGGATAAAGCTGGAACTGTGAAGCAAACGCAGGTCCAGTAGTGTCTTTGACATCAATGAAGGATCCAAGCGGAACCATATTGCCGCTCTTGTTTTTTACATACAGGCGATTTACTTGCTCTATAGCGTTGCGGTACTTACCATCAGCCTGAACATACACTTGGTAGGTTTGACCGTATTTGAAGAATTGATTGACGTAAGAGGATCCAAGATAGGATTGCAATACATCGTAAGCATCCCCTATATCGACGCCAAAAGTTTCAGCCCTACCTACATTGAAGGTGAGTTGGAGTTGGGGAACATTGTTTTGGAATGGCGTAAAGATCATCATGATCTCTGGATGCTTTTGCGCCTCAGCAATAAAGGTCTTAGCGGCAGCATCTAACTTAGCAAAATTATTACTGCCATCCGTCAGCATCAGCCTCATCTCAAAACCACCCGATAGACCCAAGCCCGGAATGGCTGGCGGCAAGAGTACAAAAGACTTAAGCTCTTGAACTTGCTTCAGGCCTTGATTCATATTGTTATAAATATCACGCAGGCCCTCTCCTTTGCCCCGCTCTTCCCATTTCTTCATGATGACGTATAAGCCACCCGCATTAGATTGGGAGCTACTGTTGTTCAGCAAATTAATGCCACCGATCACCACTACGGTATCAACACCAGGAACCTTCTTAATGACATCAACTGCTTTTTTCATGCCACTCTCGGTACGCTGCAAAGAGGCCGCATCAGGCAAGGTAGTTGAAACCACCAAATAGCCTTGGTCTTCGTTTGGAATAAAACCAGATGGCACAAACATCAAGCCGATGAGAGAAGCAGCAATAATCGCAATCCCCACCATCGATGCTTTAGCTCGATTTTTCATCAAGCCTTCAATCTTGTGTCCATACCAAGTGGCCAAGCGATTGAAATACAAATCAAATTTTTGATAGAGCTTATTTTTAACCTTGTTAGGGTCAATCGGCTTGAGATACTGCGCTGACTGGGTTGGCTTTAGAGTAATCGCATTGATACCGCTAATCAAAGCAGTTGCTGCAATCACTAAAGCAAACTGTCGATACATTTGTCCGGTAATGCCAGCAATAAAGGAAGCGGGGATAAACACGGCCATCAAGACTAAGGTAATACCAATAATCGGACCCATCAAAGCAGTCATGGCATCAATTGCACCCCGCTTAGGATCTTCACCCTCTTCCACTTTCTTGGAGACCGCTTCAACCACCACAATCGCATCATCCACCACAATACCGATACACAGAACGATTGCAAACAAGGTGAGTAAGTTGATTGAGAAGCCCAAGGCAGCCATACAAGCAAATGCGCCAATAATCGTGACAGGCACTGTTGTAGCAGGTACCAGCGTGGCACGCCAGTTCTGCAAGAAAATCATAATCACGAGCAGTACTAAGATGCCCGCCTCGTAAAGCGTTTTATAAACCTCATGAATAGAGGCCTTCACAAACATCGTGGTATCAAACGGAATAGCCCAAGTAACTTCTTTTGGAAGAGTCTTGGCAATACTCTTCATCTCATCCTGAACTGCTTGTGCAGTAGCAATCGCATTGGCACCCGGCATTTGGTAAATAGCTATACCACCTGCTGGCTTGTCATCAATCTTGAAGAATTGACCGTAGTTCTGACTACCCATTTCTATTCTGGCGATATCACGCAAGTACGTGATTTCAGCCTTGTTGCCAGCCTTGACAACAATTCTGCCAAACTGCTCAGGCGTTGTCATAGCGCTGGTGACATTAAGTGTCAGCTGAAAATCTTGCCCCAGTGGTGTGGGTGGCGCGCCAATTTGACCTGCTGTGAGCAATACGTTTTGCCGATTAATGACGGCTATCACATCACTAGGCGTCAAATTGCGCATCTTGAGCTGGGCTGGGTCAAGCCAAACTCGCATACTGTAATTGCCCACACCAAAGACGTTGGCGGCAGCTACGCCGGGTAATCGCGCCAAGCGTTGCTGTAACTTGAGGTTTGCCAAGTTACTTAAAAATAAGCCGTCATGCTCCGGATTGGATGAAGTCAGGGTAACGAACTGCAGAATGGCAGTCGATTGTGTTTTGGTTGTGACGCCCTGCTTTTGAACTGACTGCGGCAAGGAAGGAAGCGCAATAGCCACTCGGTTTTGCACATTGACCTGAGCTAAATCAGGATTCGTACCCACCTTAAAAGTAACGGTAAGAGTATAGTTTCCGTCATTGGTGGATGCAGACTCCATATAGAGCATGCCATCGACACCATTCACCTGAGTTTCAATATTACTCGCTACTAATTGCTGTACAAGCGTGGCGCTTGCACCTGGATATCGTGCTGTTACCTGAATCGTGGGTGGAACGATATTTGGGTACTGAGCGATCGGCAAGCTATTAATGGACACTGCCCCAATCAATAGCATGACCAGAGCAATCACATTGGCCAGTACCGGCCGTTCGATAAAAAATTTAGAGAGCATGATTATCGAGCTGGCATTGCCTCAAGCGTGACCTGCGTTGGGTTAGCAATTTGATTAATACTCAGATTAATAAAACCATTGATGACTACCTTACTATCTGGAATCAAGCCTTTGCTGATCTCTACATACTTCTCAAAGCGCTGACCCAAGCTAATGTCTTGACGTTGTGCTCGCATGGCATTATCCAAAACAAAAACATAATCACCCACTTGATCCGTCATTACAGCAGTCTTGGGCAGCAGCAAAGCCTGTCTTGGCGCGCCATACTGAGCCATAACTCGAGCATATAAACCAGGAATTAACTCGTACTTCTCATTTTTGAAGATTGCCCGCAATTGCAAGGACCCAGTCTCCGTGGAAATCAAATTAGCGGCGTAATCCAAGACGCCCTCAAAAGGATATCCAACTTCACCTTGAAGACCGGCATAGATAGGCAAGGCATTTACTTCAGACTTGCGTTCTGCGTTTGCATCTTGACCCTTTTGAAACTTTAAGTAATCCCTCTCATTAATAGAGAAGTACACATAAATGGGTGAGATCTGCTGAATCGTAGAGAGTTGCACACCCTTTGTAGTGGAATCTAAATAGGTACCGACATCCAATAAGTGTCTTCCCATGAGTCCATCAAATGGTGCCCTGATTTCGGTATAGCCCAAATTAATCTTTGCGAGCGTTAAATTAGCCTCCGATTGCTGGTATTGCGATAAAGCCTTATCAACAGCTGCTTGCGAGGTTGCATTCTCTTTGAGCAAAGATTTTTGACGGCCATATTCAAGCTTCGCTTCGGTATAAATTGCCTGCTTTAATTTCACCTCTTGTATATATTGGTCTTGCTCAATGACAAATAGAAGATCGCCCTTCTTCACCATCGCTCCGTCAGCAAAACCAATCTTAGTAAGGTAGCCCTTAACGCGCGCATCCAAGTTCACTGTGAGGTATGGATCCACCAGACCATCAAAGGTCGCAAAACTGCGGATCTCTTGAGACAGTGGTTGAGCGGTTGTCACTGGAATTGGGGTCTGCTTAATTTCTTTGCCACAGGATTTCAAGCAAATCAACGTAACCAAAGCAACGAGAACGAATAAAGAAACCCCAATTGTGCGTGGTGAAAGTTTCTTCTTAAGAATAGGAATCTCAACCGTGCTTAGCTTTACTAGGAATGCGTTCCATTTGCCTAAGAGCGAGCCCCATAGAGTCACAAGCTTGCCCCACAAGGGCATCAGCAAAAGTTTGGCTTTTATTAATAGATCTTTCATGGCGCAGCACTTCCCTGGGTCGGCGGAGTCGTTGTATTGGGTGTATCTAATTTAGTTGGCGGCATAGCTTGAGTAGGCTTTGATGGATCTGGAGCGTCTACCAAAAATTTTCCGACTTTAACCGTTAAGGGATCGCCCGTCTTTGTGAGAACAGAACCCCAATCTGTTCGGTCGGTCATATCAGCAACCATCTGATCAGGCAGCTTAGGAGGAGTCATGTCCGCAGTCCAACCGCCACCAAGTGCTTTAAATGCGCCTACATATCCGATGAGTTCGTTTGATGAAGTTTGAACTAGGGAGTTTTGGATATTTAATAGATTCTGCTGTGCAGTGATCACCGTGGTGTAATCATTCTGCCCCGCTTTATAGCGCTCAAGCGCTAAATCTGCAGCGCTTTGCGCTGCAATGACACCGCGAGTTAAATCTTCTTTTGAACTTTTAGTAGTCGAGATAGTAATGAGCGAATCTTCAACTTCCTTCTGAGCATTCAAGACTTGATTTTGATAGGCCAAGAGACTCTGCTGGAAAATAGCATCCTGCACGCGGACTTGATCCACAATTGCGCCTCTATAAAACAGTGGTAAATAAAGTCCGGCATTTACACCAGAAGAGTTGTTGCCCCAACTAAATAAATTAGCGGAGGATAAGGTTCCGTAATTTGAGGTAGCATAACCAAAGAGGCCGCCCAAGGTAAAAGTGGGGAATAATTGCGCCTTGCTTACGCCAATTAAGGCGGACTTAGAAGCAGCATCAAATTCGGTCTGCAGAACATCTGGGCGACGACGTAATAAATCCCTTGGCATACCAACTCCAAGCTCAGTTGGAGGCTTCAGACTTCCCTTGGTGTTTCCGTAAGTCTTTTCATAGTACTCAGGAGGCTCACCCAGCAAAATACTCATGGCATGCTGGTTTTTCTTTAAATTCGCAATCAAAGCAGGAATCTGCGCCTTAGTTTGCTCATACTGGGCTTGCGCTTGACTAAGGTCCAACATCGAGGTGGCACCGTATTTAAAGCGCGCACCTGCAATACGCAAACTTTCTTTTTGCAAGGCGAGATTGGTTTTAGCAACCATGATCAGCTCTTCATAGTTGCGAATATTGATGTAAGTATTAGCAACATCCGCAGTTAAAGACACATCTGCCGAGTAAAAGGCTGCAACCCCAGACAAATAGGAACTTAATGAGTTCTGAATTCCACGGCGATTCTTTCCCCAAAAATCTAGCTCCCAACTCACCTGCACCAAAGCATTTTTAGAGACCAAATTATTGGAATCATTAATCGCTTCTTGAATTGCGCTATTGCGGCTATTGGAATATGAAGCACTTAAATTGGCGGATGGCAATAATGCGGCATCACTCACACCCAGTTGCGCCTGCAGTTGATATATCCGCAGCGCAGTTTGTTGCAAAGTAAGGTTTTGCGCAGTAGCTTGCTTTAGCAAGGCATTGAGCGTCGGGTCATTAAAGCTTTTCCACCACTCTACTGGGTCCAGAATCTTGTTTGAGTTTTCACCCAAAGATTCGGTAAATTCAGTTTGAGCTGTTGATTTATATTGATCCACTGCCTTAACAGGGGGTCTTGCAAAATCTGGGCCAACCATCATGCAACCGGCAAGCATCAAGGTGCCGGAAATAATGAGAGCATGAGTAATCGTGTTTCTAGGTAATGGCATTCAAGTGCTTAATTTTTAAACTGATTGCCTTGTCTAAGGGCGGAAATTATCGATACTAATCATAAGGATAAAGCAAGATTCAGAATGCTGGGCTAGTGTAAGCCCTAGGCTTACGGATTAAGACTTTTGGATCTGCGCAATCACCGGAGCGTGATCTGAAGGCTGCTCCCAGGCTCTAGGTACTTTATCTACCGTGCTAGCACTGCATCTTCCCTTGAGCGCCTCACTCAGCAAGATGTGATCAATACGCATGCCGGCGTTTCTTCTGAAACCCATCATGCGGTAATCCCACCAACTAAAAGTTTTCGGAGCCTGCTCAAACATTCTGAATGAATCATGGAGACCAAGCTTAATCAGGTCTTGAAACGCTTCTCGTTCTGGTGGTGAAACAAGGTTTTGCCCTTCCCATGCTTTAGGGTCATGAACATCTTCATCTGCCGGAGCAATATTGAAGTCGCCCAAGAGTGCTAAGCGTTCGTTCTGTTGGAGCTCTTCTGTTAACCAAGTTTGTAATGCCTTCAACCAACCTAGTTTGTATTGAAACTTATCGCTATCGGGCGATTGCCCATTAGGAAAATAGGCCGATACCAGTCTCATCGGTTTCGTACCAGCAAAGCAGACTGTCGCCGCGAGGATGCGCTGCTGCTCATCTTCGTAGTTGGGTATGTTTCTAGTGGGCTTCAGAAAGGCTGTTTCTATATCTGAAGCAATAGGTGCGAGAGCCGCTTTACGCAAGATGATCGCAACGCCGTTATAAGTCTTTTGACCAGCAGCCAAACTGAGGTAACCCGCATCTTCAAGCTCTTTATGGGGGTACTTATCATCCGTGAGCTTAAGCTCTTGCAAGCAGAGCGCATCAATCGGTTGTTTCTTGCTTTCTTGATCTTGCAACCAACGAAGCACTTGTGGAAGGCGAACCTTTAAGGAGTTCACATTCCACGCAGCTATTCGAACTGAATCAGTCATCAATACCGAGCTCTTGCAGCTTACGGGTAATCGTATTGCGGCCGATACCTAGACGCTGAGCAGCCTCCACTCTTCTGCCACGAGTAACTTCTAGAGCTGCCTGCAATACTGCCTTTTCAAAACGTGCGGTCAAGGCATCAAAAACTTCTTTATCACCATCTTGCAACATCTTGACAGCCAGACGCCCCAAACCACTCTCCCAGTCACCTACAGCAACTTTGGCAGCAACGGGATTACTTGGCGAAGACTCGCCGTGAATAACGATGGGTTGTTCATTCGCTTCGGAAACAATATCAGCCGGAAGATCGCTTACGCCAATCACGTTTGCAGACGTCATCACTGTTAACCAGTGGCATAAGTTCTCTAATTGACGTACATTTCCCGGAAATGGCATTGCGCTCATTTCTTTTAAGACTTCATCAGACAATTTTTTAGGTTCAACGCCCAAAGACTTCGCGCAGCTCAACATAAAATGTCTAGCTAACATTGGAATATCTTCACTACGC
Organism: Polynucleobacter sp. MG-28-Ekke-A2; assembly: GCF_035012985.1. Classification (NCBI taxonomy): domain Bacteria; kingdom Pseudomonadati; phylum Pseudomonadota; class Betaproteobacteria; order Burkholderiales; family Burkholderiaceae; genus Polynucleobacter; species Polynucleobacter sp. MG-28-Ekke-A2. Next base: position 106,709 of record NZ_JAYGQU010000006.1, read on the forward strand.
TCACGCAATGAAGGCATACGCAAACGAATCACATTTAAGCGATGCAACAAATCTTCGCGGAAGAAGCCAGCGGCTACTCGAGCATCCAGATTTTGATGGGTCGAAGCAATGATTCGAACATTTGCCTTAATTGGGTCTTGTCCGCCAATGCGATAAAAATGTCCATCAGTCAGAACGCGGAGTAAACGGGTTTGTAGATCAAAAGGTAAATCCCCAACCTCACCCAAAAATAGAGTACCGCCGTCAGCTTGTTCAAAGCGACCTCGACGCAAGGTCTGAGCACCAGGGAAAGCGCCGCGCTCATGACCAAATAACTCCGACTCCAGTAAATCCTTTGGCACGGCTGAAGTACTTAATGAGATAAATGGACCTTTGGCGCAAGGACTGTGCTTATGCAAGGCATGAGCAACCAACTCTTTGCCAGTACCAGACTCACCAGTAATCAGGACTGTGGCGTTAGATTGCGCTAAGCGCCCAATGGCACGGAAAATTTCCTGCATTGCTGGTGCTTGTCCAATAATCTCAGTAGCGTCTTGCCTCCACGCGGTTAACTCTTTCGCACCAGAGTCATTACGGATGCCCTGCTCTACCGCACGATGAATTAATTCAATCGCCTTTTCGACATCAAAAGGTTTGGTGAGATATTCAAAGGCGCCACCTTGAAATGAGGAAACAGCAGAGTCTAAATCAGAATACGCCGTCATGATAATGACCGGTAAATTCGGATGACTTGCTTTCACGTGCTGCAATAAATCCAAGCCGTTACCACGTGGCATACGGATATCAGAAATCAGCACCTGAGGAGATTCCTTTTCGAGGGCATTGAGCACATCATTTGGATTAGAAAAGCTCTTATGCGGAATATTCTCACGCGCTAGAGCTTTTTCTAAGACCCAACGAATAGATTGATCATCGTCAACGATCCAAATTGGTTTCATGATGCTTTCTCCTGCCTACGGTATGGAATTTGAATATGAAAATCGGTGCGCCCTGGACGGCTATTGCAAGCGATAGACCCCTGGTGCTGCTGTACAAAGGTTTGCGCCAGGGTAAGACCAAGTCCACTACCACCCTCTCTCCCTGAAACTAGTGGGAAGAAGATGCGCTCAATAATTTCTTCAGGAATACCTGGGCCGTTGTCAATCACATGCAGATCCATGGCTAATTTGTAGCGATGCTTTGCAATCGTGACTGAACGTGCCACACGGGTCTTCAGCTCAATTTGTGCAACACCACTGCTAATCTCTTCAGAAAGAGCTTGTGCAGCGTTATGCACAATATTTAAGGTTGCCTGAATCAATTGCTCCCGGTCGCCCAAGACATCGGGCAGACTTGTATCGTAGTTACGAATAATTCGTAAACCTTTTGGAAACTCTGCCAAGACTAGACTACGCACGCGCTCTAATGCTTCGTGCACATTGAAGGATTCCATCACATGCGCCTTGCGATGCGGCGCTAAGAGACGATCAACCAAGGTCTGTAGACGATCTGACTCTTTAATAATGACTTGCGTGTACTCGCGTAAGTCTTTGTCTGGTAACTCAAACTCTAATAGTTGCGCTGCCCCACGAATACCGCCCAATGGGTTTTTAATCTCATGCGCTAAATTACGCATTAATTGTTTATTTGCTTCCACTTGCTGTGTGACGCGTTCATCGCGCTCACTACGCAACTGTTGATCGATTGGAAACCACTCCATCATAATCAGCGCAGGATCCTCTAATGCTGCAACCACTACATGCGCTGGAATGGAATCTTGATGAATGCTACCCGGCAATGAATGCAAAACCATTTCTTGACGTTGGGCCAATACATGACCCTGTTTCACCTCAGAAATCATGTCACTTAATGCTACGTTGTCACCAAATAAGTTGTGCACAGATTGACCCTCAAGTGATTTACGCGAGAGGTCCAAGGCTGACTCAGCAGCCGGATTCACGTACACCAATTGTTGGTTCTCTGCCTCAAATACCACGATGGCATTGGGCATCTGATCAAGCAATGTCGGAAAAAAAGGAGCAGCCGTAGCTGCTCCCTTGAACGAATTGCGCAACAGACCTGCGCTCAAGTTCTCTCCTTCGCTTACAGGGAGTAGTACATATCAAATTCGATTGGATGAGTAGTCATACGGAAACGTGTGACATCTTCCATTTTCAAATTGATATATGCATCAATCATAGATTCAGTAAATACTCCACCGCGAGTCAAGAACTCGTGATCTTTCTTCAATGCGTCCAATGCCTCTTCCAAGCTTGCGCAAACGGTTGGAATCTTTGCATCTTCTTCTGGTGGCAAGTCATACAAGTTCTTGTCAGCAGCTTCGCCTGGATGAATTTTATTCTGCACGCCATCCAAACCAGCCATCAGCAATGCTGAGAAACAGAGGTATGGGTTGGCCAATGGATCTGGGAAACGTGTCTCAATGCGACGACCCTTAGGATTTGGAACGTGTGGAATACGGATTGAAGCAGAACGGTTACGTGCTGAGTAAGCCAGTTTCACTGGAGCCTCAAAGCCTGGAACCAAACGCTTGTATGAGTTTGTACCTGGATTGGTAATTGCATTCAATGCTTTAGCGTGCTTGATGATGCCGCCAATGTAGAACAATGCAAACTCTGACAAACCTGCATAACCGTTACCAGCAAACAAGTTCTCACCGTTTTTCCAAACGGATTGGTGAACGTGCATACCAGAACCGTTGTCGCCAACTACTGGCTTAGGCATGAAAGTTGCTGTCTTGCCATAAGCATGCGCGACGTTCTGAACAACGTACTTCTGCCAGATAGTCCAGTCAGCGCGTTGAGTCAATGTGCTGAACTTAGTGCCCAATTCGTTTTGGCCTTGGCCAGCAACTTCATGGTGATGAACTTCAACTGGAATGCCCAATGACTCAAGAATCAAGCACATTTCAGAACGCATATCTTGGAATGTATCTACAGGAGCAACTGGGAAGTAACCGCCTTTTTTACCTGGACGGTGACCAGTGTTTCCACCTTCGATTTCTGCACCAGATGACCAAGGAGCCTCTTCGGAATCAATCTTCACGAAGCAACCCTGCATATCGGCACCCCAACGAACGCCGTCAAAAATAAAGAACTCAGGCTCTGGACCAAAGTAAGCAGCGTCACCTAAGCCGGTGCTCTTCAAATACGCTTCAGCGCGCTTAGCGATAGAACGTGGATCGCGATCGTAACCTTTGCCATCAGCTGGCTCGATAACGTCACATGTGAGAACCAAAGTTGGCTCTTCATAGAATGGATCGATGTAAGCAGCTGTTGGATCTGGTTTGAGCAACATATCTGAAGCTTCAATACCTTTCCAACCAGCGATAGAGGAGCCGTCAAATGCATGACCGCTCTCAAATTTATCTTCGTCAAAAGCAGAGATAGGCACTGTCGTGTGTTGTTCTTTACCCTTTGTATCCACAAAGCGGAAATCAACGAAAGTACATTCCTTCTCTTTAACCAACTTCATCACATCAGCGACGGTCTTCGTCATGCAAATCTCCTCTATTAACTAAATTCGGAATCAAAACTTAAGGCATACACCCTTATTCATTCCAGGCACCAAACACGCCTACTGGATGTATCTAATTTACTGAAGCAAACAAACGGGAATAGTCATTATTGCACTATTTAAGTGCTGAAATACCCTTCATAGAAGCTTAAATACCCCTATTTACACCTTTTTAGTGCAATTAAGCTTGGCTGATGTCGTGGATTTCGTAACCCAGCTCTTGGGTACCTGCTCTCAAGGCAATCCAAGCGCTTTCTAGAAGGTTGGCATTGCCCTTTATCCCCAGCTCAATATGACGCTGGGCATAAACGCCCCCTTTAGAGGCGTCACCGACAGAAGGGAGACTAAAGACCTTCACCCCCGGAAAATTAGCCTCTATGCGCTCCATTAAGGGGGTTAAGGTAGATTCAACTCCCTTAGGAACAATGAAGCTCTGCTCTGCCCAATTTTCTTGATGGAATAGATCCTTGTAATAAGTATCTAAACACCAAGCCATCATGGGTGCGGCCATCACCGGAAAGCCCGGAACAAAGTGATGCTCCTGAATCCTAAATCCTGGAATTTGGTTGTATGGGTTTGGAATAATTTCACTACCTATGGGGAACTCCCCCATCTTGAAGCGATGCTGATTTTCTGGAGTGCTTAAGTCCGACTTGATTGGATCGCCTTCTGCCATCGACTGAATGCGACCGGCAATTAATTCTTGCGCAGTTGGATGTAACTCAGTTTTTGTACCCAGAGCAAGTGCCGCGCATTGACGGGTGTGATCATCCGGTGTCGCGCCAATGCCGCCAGTACTAAACACAACATCACCACTTGCAAAACTGTCTTTGAGTGTTGCAGTAATTTGCTCGGGATCATCAGCAACGTATTTAGCCCATGCAAGACTGAGGCCGCGCTCATTGAGCAACTCGATAAGCTTACTCATATGCTTATCTTGACGACGACCAGATAAGATCTCATCACCAATCACGATTAACCCAAAGCGACGTTGGGCTTTGCTCGGCACTTCTATTTCAACTTTTTTAATTGCATCAACCATGGTAAGGCAGTTCCATATCAACAACGCGAGATTGCACTGTGAGCGCTTGATCCAACTCTTCTTCTCTCAATTGCTTGAGCGCATCTAATAAGAAGTAGCTAAACCATAAAGCAGCAAACACAAAAATCAGAGAATAAATCCAAAGGGCTATAAAGCTCACTATTGGAAATAACACTAAAGCCAATGCAGAGGTAGCCCAGAAGAAAGTTGGCACTGCGCCCAACATGCCTGAGGCTATACCCATACAGAATAAAGGCCAGCGATATTTTTGAAGCAGAAGGTCGCGCTCTTCTGAACTGGCATGCTTTGCTAGAACGTCATATGACATCAGGCGCATCGTTAACCATCCCCATAACAATGGAGGCAAGACAGCCACCAGTGGAGGAACCCACCACACAGGTAGGGTGAGCATCACCAACGCAAGACAAATGAGGGCTGAACATAGGCTATAGATCAAACTGCCAAAGAAACCGCCACCCTTCTTGCACTCTAGATCCTGAAATTGTGATTGCTTAGAGGCGATCTTCACAATCGAGGGTACCGTTGAAAACGCGATGAAGACTAACAAGCTAATCGTAATCAGGGGGATGATTAGCATGACAAAAAATAATGGCGCAATCCACGCTCTAGCATTTTCAAAACCCGCCCAAACCAAACCCTCTTGTATCCAGCTGGTAAAGACAGAAGTTGTTAGAAAGATGCTTAATGTTTCTAATGCTGGAGTCCATGTGAGCCAAATAAGGCAGCCCCATAAAACTGAGACGATCAAAAATGGCCTGAAGCTCAGCCATAACATTCGCGGATGCATGGTTCCAACTAATGCCATGCCAAACGATTTAAATACTTGCGGTAATCCGACCATACAACTCCTATTGCCTGCAGACTTGCAGTCTACTTAGGCTTGAATTCTTTAATGGCACGCACCAAGCTTTGCCATTGTTGGGTGAGGATATTTTCTGAAACAGTTAAATTTCTGACTCCCGTAGGATAGACCTCTTTGGTGAAGATGGCGGTTCCGAATAACATATCCCACCACGGAAACAAAATACCAAAATTACAACCGCCCAACACGCCGGGTTTACCTATAGCTTCATGCCCATAGCCCACGGCATGATGCATACGGTGAAACATTGGGGATACCAATAAGTATTTAGCAGGCCCTAAGTGAACCTTAATATTGGCGTGCTGCCAACTTTGAATAAATTGGCTCAGCGCAATCAACATAATGAATTGCCCTGGGGAGGCACCAAACAATAGCGCAAAGAAAGCCATGAAGGTTGCACGCATGATGTCGTCGAGAATGTTATTGCGATTATCGGACCAGGCAGTCATCACTGTTTGACTATGGTGCAAGGCATGTAATTGCCACCACCAATTAAACGCATGTGATGCGCGATGGTATAGGTAATCTACGAAGTCCAGAAGGATGAGGTAGATCAAGAAGCTAACCACGGGAATGGATGTCACGCCAGGCCACCAGGACTCTACATTCAGGCGATCAAAACGGAAATCATGCAGGATGGAATCCATCTCAAAAAAGAATCCAGACAGGCATATAAAAATCAAGCCATGAAATATTCCCAGGCGATGAAACAGGGTGTATAGGACATCTGCCCTACTCGACTTTGAAAAACGCTCTTGCTTTTCTGCTGGGGCTAGGCGCTCCCATGTTCTTAATAAAACAATGATTAAGAATAGCTGAACACAGCCAAATAAGAACCAATCGATTCCATCAAATACATCCTCAGCCCAAGACATTAAATCAAATTGGTACAGAGTCGGACCCACTACATTAGCAAACAGAAACTCCTGAACGCTGGCATAAGCATTCGCAATCATGGAGGTTACGATAGTGAGGTCCATGCTTTATTTTGACTGATTTATAGAATCTTTGGGTAGCAGCCCAAAACAGAAGCCACGACCCTTTAGGTTAATAATTAACTGCTCCAATACTGCAGGTGCCCATGGATCTTTTCTAGACCAAATGCCCAAGTGAGCCATGGTGATATCGCCATCCTTTAGATCTCTACTCGCTTTATCCAACAGAAGGTGATTGGGATGCTTCTCGGAATTTAACTCATCCCCCAAGAAACCAGCAGGAGCCCAGCCAATGTGTTGATACCCACACATATCCCCTATTCGTATTAATGTTGGGGAAGTTTTACCGCCTGGAGCACGCCAGATTTTCTGTAATGGCTGGTTTGTCATTTCTTGAAAGCGCTGATCAACCCGGCGAATCTGTTTACACATTGCCGCCTCGTTATATAGAATAATTTCTCCTGCCTTTGGACCAAATTGCGGCTTCTCAAAAACCTGCCCCTTAGGGCCATCCTTCACAAAGTAATCATGGTCGTATGTATGACTGCCAAAATGATTGCCTTCCTTTACCAATTGCTGCCAAAAGGGTTTCCAAGAATCATCTAAAGCAAAGTCGCCGCGGTAAGTTTTTTCATTGGCCAAGAAAAAAGTAGCCTTTACGTTTTGCCGCTTAAGAATCTCAGCTACTTTTTCAGCTACAGACATGTTGCCAGTATCGAAGGTGAGGTAGACCTTCTTGCTACATTCTGCGACTTGAGCATTGGCGACCAATGAAAAACAGCCGAGCATAAGCACGGCTGCGATACGGATGAATGCGTTAGGACTTAGGCACTTCATGATATTAATTATTCCCATCCAGCCCTTGGAGTGAAAAATACACCATGTGGTGACTTACCAACCGGAATCACTGTTACCAACTTCATTGTTGGGATATCTATTACCCCAACTTTTTTGGAAAAGCGGAAAGTAACCCACATTGTTTTACCATCTGGAGTAATTTCCATATCGTCTGGGCCAGCTGGTAGTCCAGTAATATCGCCTACCTTCTCCAAGGTTTGCATGTTGATCAAGCTGATCGTAGAAGCAATACGGTTGCTTACAAATACATGCTTCTTGTCCCCTAAAGGACGGAAGTTATGAGCACCCTTACCTGTAGGGATACGCTTTACTTCTTTGCGATTTTTCCAGTCAATCACTTGAACATAGTCTTCACCAGTAATGCCCACTAAGAGGTATTGATCGCCAGGCGTCATCCACAAACCAGCAGGCACTTTACCTGTGGGCATGACCCACAATACATTTTGTGTTTCAAGATCAATTGCGGCAAGTTCACTAGAGTCTTGCAAAGTAATAAATGCAATTTTGCTATCCGATGTAAAAGCAATATGACTAGGTGTCTTACCTAGCTTTACGGTCTTAGCTAATTTAAGATTTGCACTATCGGCAGCATAAATATCCACTCGGTCCAAGCGATTGCCGTTGGCTACAAACCATTTATGGTTTGGGGAGTAACCGATTTGGTATGGATCAATAATGTTTGGGATCTTGCCAGTCAACTCACCCGTGGTTGGATTCATCAATACAACATCATTACCAGCAGCATTGGCAATCAATAGCGATTTTTGATCAGGGGTCATCATGAGGTGATGAGGTTCCTTGCCAACCGGGATTGTTTTAATAACCTCACGTGTGTTCATATCGATCAAACTGACAGATGCAGAACCAGAATTCAGAATCACCGCCAACTTAGGTTGATTTGCAGGGGTTGCTGAGGCTACGGGGCTAGCGGTTTGTCCAAAAGCGGTTTGATTGGCAAGCAGAAGTGCCAATAATGCAGAGGCCGCGATTGTGCGAAAACCTCTAATCTTGATAAATTTGTACATCCCTCCATTGTAAGCAATTGGGGAGACTGAATAGGCCTCCAAATCCAGTGGATATGCTTTGGATTTGACCTAGCGCAAGCTTGTTAAAACCTTTTCGAGCCGCTTTAAGGACATGGGGGTTGGGGTTTTGAGCTCTTGAGCATACAAAGCCACCCTCAACTCTTCCAACTGCCAACGAAAATCCGTTAAAGCTTGATCCTCAGCCATCGCATAAGAGGCGGATCCCTTGTTACCTTGCATCAGTTTTTGCCACGGACGAGCAACCGATTCCCAATCCTTTTGGCATTGGGCATCACGACTAGGGTTTGATCGCAATTTATCAATCCGCATCGCAATTGCTTTTAAGTAGCGTGGCACATGCACCAATTGCGAATACGGTATCTCAGCCACGAACTTAGGGAAGATCAATCCCTGCATCTGCGCTTGTATATCTGTGTAGGCGCTTGGCGAAGCCGCTTTTGCACTAGCAATCTTTTTCTGTAAATCTGCATGGGCTTGCAATGCATTTAATGCGTGGCGAGAAATCTCTTGGGCAATGAGCGCCAATCTCGGTTTTCCGGCTTGCAATCGCTCGGCAAATTGTGCAGCATTCACCGGCAAAGGTTCAGTCATAAAAGCGCGCTCAATAGCAAGATTGAGAATCTGCTCTATTAATGCCTCTACCGATCCAACATTAATAAATAGCAAACCTAACTCACGAATACCGGGCAATTGTTTTTGTAGGGCTTTGAGCGTATCTTTATTACTCAGCGCAAATAAGCGACGTAGTCCTAAAGCATGCTGTTTGCGAGCCTCCTCTAAATCATCAAATACCTCGAGATCACAAAAGTCGATGCGATCCACTAGAGCGGGGTAACCAAATAAAGTTTTGTTTCCCTTCTGAATCTCTAAAGTTTCTGGCAACTCGCCAAACTCCCAAGTGCGGTATCCGCCCTGTTCGATCTTACGAGTCGCATCAGGGTTGGTTGCGTGAGATTTAGATTTTTCGCCTCTTGGTGGCTCCACTCCCAATTCGACCTGAGCAGTCTCTTGAGCAATGGCCTGGAAGGCATTACGGGCAGTCTGCCCATACTCTGAACGTAAGCGAGCCAAGTTGCGCTCCACCTCAAGCTGGCGCCCATGCTCGTCAATCAGACGAAAATTCATCGAAGAGTGCAGAGGTAGAGATTCTGGCCTGAAGTCTGTACGTTTAATTTCTAAGCCGCGCTCTTTGCGAATATCGCCAATCAAACTATCTAGAAAGTCACCGACGCCAAATTGCTTTTCTTCTAACTTACGCTCAAGAAAAGACTTTGCATAATCTGGCAATGGCACGCAATGGCGCCTGAGTTTTTGTGGCAATGATTTAAGAAGCAGCAATACCTTCTCCTCACACATGCCAGGCACTAGCCATTCACAACGACGGCCATCCACTTGATTGAGCTGGGTCAAAGGAACAATAAGGGTTACACCGTCCTTTGGGCTGCCAGGCTCGAAATGATAGGTAAGACTCAGCTGTGCACCACCGACTAACATCGTCTTTGGATAGCGATCTACGGTAATACCAGCCGCCTCATGGCGCATCAAGTCGGCTTTTTCTAGGCGGAGCTGAGCATCAAGATCCTTTTCGGCATTTTTATCATTACCCTTCTCTTTGGCTATCCATGCTTTGAGACTTTCTCGACTCCGCACTTCCCGAGGAATACGAGACTCATAAAACGCAAATAGCAAATCATCATCTACCAATACATCTGGTCGACGTGAGCGATGTTCTAGGGCTTCAATTTCTTTAATCAAGCGACGGTTATGCCAAAAGAATCCAAATATATTAGGATATTTTTTCTTGGCATCGGTTTCTGTTTCCCGTTGAAGCGCAGGTGTATCCATGCGCCCAAACATTTCTTCCTGCACCAGGGCTTGGCCAATAAATAACTCCCTGGTTTCCTCGGGGTTGTGCGGCTCATACCGAACCCTACGACCATGATAAATAGGCAATCCATACAAAGTGCCCCGCTCAAACGCCATCACCTCGCCCTGACGGTTATCCCAGAAAGGATCGCTAAGGGATTTGATTAGACGATGTGCCGCAACACGCTCCACCCATTGGGGCTCGATCTTTGCGATCGTCCTGGCATACATGCGATTGGTCTCTTGCAGCTCTCCAGCCAGAATCCAGGCGCCTGCCTTTTTGCCAATAGTAGAACCAGGCCATATAAATGGACGAATACCCCGCGCTCCTACATAACCACCTGTTTTGCTATTGCGATCTTGAGATTTCTCATCTTCTTCTTTTTTGGCTACATATCCGAGCAGGCCTGTTAATAAAGAAAGGTGTACCTGCTCATACGTTGCAGCCAAAGCATTTTCTTTCCAGCCCTTCTCGCCTAGCATGGCGTGCAGTTGACCATGAACATCGCGCCATTCACGTAAGCGACGTGGTGACAGAAATTTGCTTTTACACAGACTCTCTAGCTGTCGGTTGCTATGCTTGTGTTGTAAAGCATCTTGATACCAGTTCCAGAGTTTGACGAAACTCAGAAACTCAGAGCGTTCATCAGCAAACTGTAGGTGGGCTTGATCTGCTGCTGCGGCCTGATCCATGGGGCGATCACGCGGGTCTTGTGTTGCCAAAGCAGATGCAATAATGGTGACTTCTTTTAAGGCATTCTGCTCTTTAGCAGCTAAGAGCATTCTGCCAATGCGCGGATCAAGGGGTAAGTCTGCTAATTGTTTGCCAATAGCCGTGAGCTTGAAACTGTTATTAATATCCTTGCCATCTGCTGGCTCTGATTCATCGAATTCAATTGCGCCTAATTCATCCAAAAGTTGCACGCCATCAGCAATGGCTCTACCCAAGGGTTTATCAATAAAGGGGAAATGCTGGATCTTGGGTAAGCGTAAGGAGCTCATGCGCAACAGCACTGCAGCTAACGAGCTACGCAATATCTCTGGATCAGTAAATTTAGGCCGACCTAGATAATCTTGCTCGCTGTATAAGCGTACACAGATGCCATCCGATACACGACCGCAACGCCCAGCCCTTTGATTGGCAGCAGCTTGCGAGATGGGTTCAATTTGTAATTGCTCTACCTTATTGCGATAGGAATAGCGCTTGACTCTCGCCAATCCACTATCGATCACATACCGAATGTTCGGCACTGTCAACGAGGTCTCTGCAACGTTGGTTGTCAGAATAATCCGTCGCCCATTGCCTGGGCTAAAGACCCTCTCTTGCTCAGCGACGGATTGACGAGCAAATAAACTGAGAATCTCGGGATGAAAGCGTTGCTGTAAGACATGATCTTTACGTAAGGATTCTGCGCAATCGCGTATCTCACGCTCGCCTGGTAAGAAGACCAATACGTCCCCTGCGCCCGCTGCTCCTTCTCGCCATAAACTGGCGATCTCTTCTGTCACCGCATCCGGAATTTCCTTGGCAGTTTTGGATTCTTTTTTGCCATCTGGCTTGGCATCCGGCTCCAGCGGTGCGTAACGTTGCTCTACCGGAAACAATCTACCGCTAACTTCGATAACGGGCGCTACCTTGCCATTAATAGCAAAGTGTTCGGCAAAACGCTGCGCATCGATGGTTGCCGATGTGATGATGAGTTTGAGGTCCGGCCGTTTAGGAAGTAACTGCCTCAGATAACCCAATAAGAAATCAATGTTCAGACTACGTTCATGCGCTTCGTCAATGATGAGCGTGTCATAAGCACGCAACTGAGGGTCGCGCTGAGTCTCTGCCAGCAAGATACCGTCGGTCATCAACTTGATAGAAGCAGTATGACTAGTCTTATCAGCAAAGCGAACTTGGTAGCCTACATCTTGACCAATGGGCGAACCTAGCTCTTGGGCGATGCGCTTGGCCGTAGCGGTGGCTGCAATCCGGCGAGGTTGCGTGTGGCCAATGAGCTTGCCGCCATTAATCGTGCCTCGCCCCAGATCCAAACAGATCTTCGGAAGCTGGGTAGTCTTGCCCGAACCAGTCTCACCGCACACAATCACCACCTGGTGGCTCTGCAGGGCATCCTTGATCAGCTGACGCTGACCAGAGACCGGCAATTCCTCAGGAAACCGAATTTCTAGCTTACGTGAGGTGTTGGAAGCAGGCACAGGCTGTGGCATTGCTTTGGGTTTTTGTTGGTTTATAGGCTCTTGCACCCTATAATTTTCTCACTATGCCAACAAATGCACCGAACCAGGCCTTAATGGCCGAAGAAACGACCTCCAACTTCCCTTTCGTGGGGTGGTTGCGCGATGTTGCGCCCTACATTCACAGCTTCCGTGAGAAGACCTTTGTTATCGCCTTTGCAGGTGAACTTGTCCAAGAAATCGGCCTTGAGAATCTGATTGAAGATATCGCCATGCTTCATGCCATGGGTATGCGAATTGTTCTGGTTCACGGTATCCGCCCACAGATTGAAGAGCAGCTCATGCTCCGGAATATTAAAAGCAAGTTTGGCAAGAGCGCCCTGAACAGCTATCGGATTACTGATGCAGCCGCACTAGAGTGTGTTAAAGAAGCTGCCGGTGAATTGCGTCTTGATATTGAGGCAGCATTTAGCCGTGGCTTGCCAAACACTCCAATGGCTGGCTCACGTATTTCTGTGATCTCTGGCAACTTCATTACCGCAATGCCTGTGGGTGTTGTTGAAGGCACTGATTACATCCATACCGGTTTGGTGCGCAAAGTTGACTCTAGCTCGATTAGACAGTCCTTGGACAGCAACAAAATTGTTTTGCTTTCACCTTTAGGTTTTTCACCAACGGGCCAAGCATTTAATCTGGCATACGAAGATGTCGCAGCATCCACTGCCGCAGCTCTTAAAGCGGATAAGTTAATCTTCTTGAGTCCCTATGCTGGCTTAAAAGATACAGAGGGAGACTTCATCACTGAGCTGTCCATGCCGCAATTGCAAGAATATATCGCGCAGAACAAAGATATGGATCTGGGCATGAAGAGTTTGCTCAATATCTCTGGCAGAGCAATACGGGCAGGCGTTAGCCGGGTGCACTTTTTGCCCTGCAATCAAGATGGCGCACTCCTCGAAGAGCTCTTTACCCATGATGGAATTGGTATGATGCTAGCCTCATCTGATATCGAGAACTTACGTGAAGCCAATCAAGATGATGTTGGCGGTATTTTGCAGTTGACGATGCCTTTGGAAGATGAAGGCATCTTGGCGGCTCGTGGACAAGACGTGATTGAACGTGATATTCAGCGCTTCTCAGTGATAGAGCATGACCGCGTTCTCTTTGGTTGTGCCGCCCTCTTCCCATTTCCAAATGGCGTTGGTGAATTAGCCTGTCTTGCTGTTGATCCAGATGTTCAAGGGTCGGGTGATGGCGAGCGTCTACTCAAGCGTGTTGAAATGCGCGCTAAGCAAGAAGGTATAAAAAAATTATTTGTTCTCACCACTAGAACTGAGCACTGGTTCTTAAAGCGTGGCTTTAAACGGGCAACGGTCGATGATCTGCCAGAAGAAAGAAAACAGATTTATAACTGGGACCGTAAGTCCATGGTTTTAACTAAAGATCTATAAGAAAACTAAGCAACTTCAGAATTACTAGAAAGGTATTACAGATGGCACGCATGGTTCAATGTATCAAACTCAATAAAGAAGCTGAGGGAATGGATTTTGCCCCGCTTCCAGGCGAGCTAGGCAAAAAGGTTTGGAATCAAGTATCCAAAGAGGCTTGGGCTGCTTGGTTAAAGCACCAAACAATGCTGATTAATGAAAACCGCCTCAATATGGCTGACCCACGTGCACGCCAATACCTCTTAAAGCAGGTGGAAAAGTACTTCTTTGAGGGTGGTGCTGATATGGCTCAAGGTTACGTACCCCCTGCAGAGTAATTAAAAATTGATTGCCGTATTGCAGCAAATACTTTATTGAAAAATATATTTTGGATTGCTGTTGACACTGCCAGAGATAGGCGTAGGATGAAACTGTGGTGAGGCAGTTTTGGTGCCCCGCTACATTGGCGAAAGCCACTCTAAATAAGTACATCTATGTACTTATAGGCCAAGGAACTAAATACCTTCCGAGAGCCTACGCCATGCATACCATGGCAAATAAACCCGATGGGCATACCCCGTCGGGTTTTTTAATTTCTACAGTGCAATTCTTTCAACGCCAGCAGCGTTGCTGACCAATAGAATATTGGCTTTTTCTTTAGCAAATAAGCCAACAGTGATCACGCCAGCAATTTGATTGATCTGCGCTTCCATCTGAATAGGGTCGGCAATCTTCAGGCCAGCTATATCCAAGATCCAACCACCGTTATCGGTTACAAAAGGCTCGCTGGGAGTTTGATTGAGATCGGCCCTAGTGCTCTTTGCCAGACGTAGGGTAACTTTTCCGCCTAATTTCTCCAACTCACGACTCACAATGCCTTTTGCAAGGGGAATGATTTCTACTGGTAATGCAAAGTTGCCTAGCACCGGCACTTGTTTTGATGAATCGCAAATGCAGATAAATTGCTTTGCCATGGAGGCAATAATTTTTTCTCTAGTAAGCGCTCCGCCGCCGCCCTTAATCATATGACCCAAAGGATCGATTTCATCTGCGCCATCAACATAGGCTGGCAGACCTTGCACATCATTTGGGTCTAGCACCTTAAAACCATGTTTCAGCAAGCGCTCAGTGGTCGCGTTAGAGCTCGATACCGTGCCCGAAAAATGATCCCTATGTGGAGCAAGCGCATCAATAAAGCAATTGGCAGTCGAGCCTGTACCAACACCCAAAACCTGCCCAGCGGGTAATTTGAGAACTTCGTCTCTAGCTGCCTCGCCCACCATTTGCTTTAGTTGATCTTGGTTCATATAGCTATCAAATGCCTTTACTGGAACTGAGTAATTAATCCATCTATCATATGATATCTATCAGAAAACCACCCTAGAGCCGCGAGCAAGCCCATGAATAGCACCCCTTCGTCACTAAGCCAACTAGAGCAACTCAAGAAACTCACCACGGTTGTGGCTGATACAGGCGATTTTGAGCGCATGCAGGCCTTTCAGCCGCAAGATGCGACTACCAACCCTTCCCTGATTCTGAAGGCTGCTCAACAAAGTAATTACCAAGATTTGGTCCGGTCGGTCAAAGCAACGCATCCAGGCATGAGCCCGACCGATTTGGTGGATTACATCTTGGTTGCGTTTGGTTTAGAGATTCTGAAGATTGTTCCAGGACGCGTTTCTACAGAAGTAGATGCCAGACTCTCATTCGACACCAAGAGCACTGTAGCTAAGGCCAAGCATTTAATTACCCTTTACGAATCTCATGGAATTGATCGTAAACGCATTCTGATTAAATTAGCGGGCACATGGGAAGGCATTGCCGCCGCCAAAGAATTAGAGACGCAAGGCATCCATTGCAATATGACTCTGCTCTTCTCACTCGTGCAAGCGGCTGCATGTGGTGCCGCCAATGCCAAACTCATTTCTCCATTTGTGGGTCGTATCACTGATTGGAATAAAGCGAAGTTAGGCAGCAACTGGAGTGATAGTGCCAATGGCGGTGCAAATGATCCAGGCGTCACTTCCGTTAAGAGGATCTTTCACTATTACAAACACTTTGGCATCCCTACTGAAATCATGGGTGCTAGCTTCAGAAATACCAGTCAGATATTAGAGTTAGCTGGTTGCGATCTTTTGACTATTAGCCCAGAGCTATTGGCTGAGCTCCAGAGCAGCCATACCTCAGTCGAGGTAAAACTCGATGCTGCTAATGCCAAAGCAGCGTTAGAGGCGGAAGGCGTTGCACCGCTAAAACTAGATGAATCCAGTTTCCGCCTGCAGCTCAACAATGATGCAATGGCTACCGAGAAATTGGCTGAAGGGATTCGGAACTTCTGCGTGGATACCGAGAAGCTGGAAGTGCTACTAGCCCAGTAATTGAGATTGGGACTACGGCTTATTAGACGCAGAGTTCTCTGGATACGGAGGCATCTTTGTAAAGCAAGGGTGGCTTTCACCACCTCTGCAATGGCTGCTAACGACCTTGATTTCAACCCGTCGATGCAACACACTACTAACTGCGTAAGCGCAAGGAGTGTTGCTCATGAAACAACGACCTAGAATCTATTACACAGCTACCCAGAAGGCTTTAATGTGGGAG